>CAZCHA010000184.1:0-3101 GCA_964498175.1 uncultured bacterium | reverse complement strand
AAAGCGGTGAAAAGTCCGCCGGTGATTTTGATGTTGATAAACTTCGTTACCACAAAATTATTATCATGACGGACGCAGACGTAGATGGGTCACATATTCGTACGCTTTTACTCACTTTCTTTTATCGAAAAATGAAAGACATCATTGATGGTGGATATCTTTATCTTGCGTTACCTCCACTGTACCGAGTATCCCAAGGTAAAAAAGAGGCCTATGCCTATGATGATAACGAACGCGACCTATTGATCGAACGCATGCAAAAAGATAACAAAAACACAAAAGTATCAATCCAGCGATATAAGGGGCTGGGTGAGATGAACCCAGGACAGCTTTGGGAAACCACCATGGATCCCGAACACAGAACGTTGATGCAGGTGACTGTGGAAAGCGCTGCTGAAGCAGCTGAAACATTTCAAAATCTCATGGGCAGCGACGTGGAGGCTCGTCGAACATTCATTGAAAAAAATGCAAAATTTGTAGTCAATCTGGACGTTTAAAACTTTAGGAAATATTTATGGTCGATTTTAATAGAGACAACACGCTTCCACGAGACATTGTGGATGAAATGAAAGAAAGTTATCTTAACTATTCTATGTCAGTTATAGTATCTAGAGCATTGCCAGATGTTCGGGATGGACTAAAACCTGTTCATCGAAGAATTCTTTATGGTATGAGTGAATTGGGGTCCAGCTGGAATCGTCCGTATAAAAAATCAGCCCGAATTGTGGGGGATGTTTTAGGTAAATACCATCCCCACGGCGACAGTTCTGTCTATGACGCACTAGTTCGCATGGCCCAGAATTTTTCTATGCGCTATGAGCTAGTGGACGGACAAGGAAACTTTGGCTCTATTGATGGTGACAATGCGGCGGCCATGCGGTACACTGAATCCCGTATGACAAAAATGGCTAGCGAAATGTTGAAAGACCTAGATAAAGATACAGTTGACTGGTCCCCCAACTTTGATGAAACATTAAAAGAGCCGGCTGTGTTGCCATCGACAGTACCAACGCTTTTGGTGAACGGATCAGAGGGTATTGCTGTTGGAATGGCCACCAAGATACCACCTCATAATTTGTCAGAGATTATTAACGGGTTAATCGCTCTTATTGATAACAACGATATTTCCACTGATGAAATTATGACCCACATCAAAGGCCCAGATTTTCCAACTGCCGGACTTATACTAGGCATGGATGGGTTGAAAAGCGCCTATGAAACAGGCCGTGGAAAAATAAAAATGCGAGCACGAGCACATATCGAATCCAACAAAAAAGGCAAAGATAGCATAGTGATCACGGAAGTGCCCTACCAAACCAATAAAGCGAATTTGGTTGAAAAAATAGCAGACCTTGTTAGGGATAAAAAAGTTGCAGGTATTACAGACCTTAGAGACGAGTCTGATAAGGATGGCATACGGGTTGTGATTGAAACAAAACGGGATGCCGTGCCGGAAGTGATTTTGAATCAACTATACAAACACACCCAGCTTCAGGATACGTTTGGGATTATTCTTTTAGCCCTAGTGAACGGTGTTCCAAAGATCATGCCTCTCAAAACCATTTTAAATCACTTTGTGGACTTTCGTCATGAAATTGTGGTGAGGAGAACAGAATTTGATTTAAAAGAAGCTGAGGCGCGGGCACATATCTTAGAGGGGTTAAAAATTGCCCTAGATAACATTGATGAAATAATAAACATAATTCGAGGCAGTAAAGATCCCGCACAAGCCAAAGAAGGACTTATGAATGGGTTTAATCTTTCTGAAATACAATCCCAGGCTATTCTAGATATGCGATTGCAAAAACTAACGGGCCTTGAGGTAGAAAAAGTGGTTGCTGAATATCGTGAAATCATAAAAGTGATTGCTCATTTAAAAGGTATTTTAGAAAGCCGTAGCCAGCGGATGTCAATTATTAAAACCGAACTATTGGATATTCAAGAACAATATGGTGATGAGCGCAGAACAGAAATTATTCCTGTGGATTCTAACTTTACCATGGAAGATATGATTGCTGAAGAGGAGGTTGTATTGACAGTTACCCATCAGGGCTATATCAAGCGGACTGCATTAACCACCTACAGGACACAAAGAAGAGGCGGTAGGGGAGTTCAGGGCGCAATGAGCAAAGATGAAGATTTTGTTGAACATCTTTTTATTGCCAACACCCATAATTATATGCTCTTTTTTACCGATCAGGGAAAATGTTATTGGCTAAAAGTTTATGATATTCCCCAGGGTGGCCGCGCTACGCGTGGCCGCGCCATTGTGAATTTGATTGGTTGTGCGCCGGGAGAGAAAGTTGAAGCATTTGTTAGTGTGAAAGAGTTTGATGATGACCACTATATTGCCATGGCCACACGGAACGGAATTGTGAAAAAGACGGTTTTGTCTGCTTATGGTAATCCCAGAAAAGGTGGTATTTATGCTATCGAAATTCGGGATGGCGACAAACTCATTGAGGCGAGAATTACCAACGGTGAACATGATATTCTTCTAGGAACCTATGAAGGAAAGTCCATCCGGTTCTCTGAAAATAACATCCGGCCAAGCGGCCGGAAAACCATGGGCGTAAAAGGAATCACCCTAAGCTCGAAAGAAGATTACGTTGTAGGAATGCTTGTTGTGCGTCGCGAAGGAACGATTTTGGTTGCAACTGAAAAAGGGATGGGGAAACGTACCGATGTGATTCAGTATCGCACCCAAACTAGGGGTGGAAAAGGGGTTATGACCATGCGCTGTACAGACAAAACTGGAAAAATGGTAAACATCATGGAGGTGGTAGATTCGGACGATTTAATTATTATTACCGACTCCGGTGTTTTGATGCGGCAACCCGTCGCGGCAATCCGAACCATCGGTCGTGTGACCCAAGGTGTGAAATTGGTAAAATTGGATGAGGGAACCAGCATATCATCAATTACACGCGTCATCAGCGAAGATGCAGCAACCAGAAAAAAAGAAGCGGAAGATGCCCAAATGTCTATTGAGGAAACCGCGACAGAGAAGAATGAGCCTTAAAGACACGATAAAATCGGTTCAATTAAAGATTGAATCAGCACAAAAACGGGGTGGCTTTAGTCACCCCGTTCAGCTTATG
>CAZCHA010000183.1:0-3132 GCA_964498175.1 uncultured bacterium | reverse complement strand
AATTGGGCGTGTCTGGCATTTTCTTGGGAAGCATGTCTTCTTGAAACTGGCGGGCTAACTCCAGTTCTTCTGATTTCCTGTTTTCTTCTATTTCCCGTTTGTGGGCTCTTTCGCGATATCCAACAAACCCATAAACACTAAGACCCAGTAAGGCTACATAAATAGTATAGGCCCACCAAGTTGCCCAAGGCGGTGGAAAAACTTCAATTACAACTGATGTTCCTCGTTCATTCCACACTCCGTCATTATTGGATCCTTTTACTTGGAAGGTGTAGTCTCCCGCTGGCAAATTCGTGTAGCTGGCAAAGCGGCGGCCTCCCGCCATTATCCAATCTGGGTCATATCCATCCATTTTATAAGCATAGCGGTTTTTCTCTGTCCGGGTAAAATTGAGTCCGGTAAAATCAAACGAAACACCTCGATCTCTGTAGGTGATGCTCACTTGGTCTGGCACAGTTTTGTTGAGCCCCAATATTTCCGGAACACCATCTTTTTTCACCGATGTGATTGCTATGGACGGCGGGGTTGGGTTTTTATTTATTTTTTCAGGTTTAAAATAAGTTACTCCGTTACCGCCGCCAAAATATATGGTACCGTCTGAAGCAAGAAGCGCCGCATCGGTTAGAAACTCGTTGCTCTGGAGTCCATCTTGGGCATAATAACTTTCAAATGTTTCCTTAATGGGATTAAAGCGGCACATGCCCCCTTTTGTGCTAATCCAAAAATACCCTTCGTCATCTTCAATAATACCTGTCACCACGCTGTTGGGTAGGCCGCCTTCGCTTTTATAGTATCTTTTAAATTTTTCTGTTTTTTGATTCAATTTACACATCCCTCCGCCCCAGGTACCCACCCAAAGCGTACCGCGGCTGTCCACAAGCATATTTACAATCATTGCGTTGCTGAGAGATTCAGGATTATTCGGGTCGTGAGAAAAATACTTTGTTTCTCCAGACTCCAAATTGATTTTAAATAAACCGCTTCCGCCCGCCCACAAAACACCTTTTTTGTCCTCTTTAATTGTTCTAATGCCATAACCATAAAGTTTTGTAGAAATTTGTTTTATTTTCTCTAATATCTTTTTGTCTGAATAAAGAATACTATCTAGGTTCGTATCGTTAGAAATAATATTCTCTGTTTCTGGTGGCCTTGCCGCTACGACTTGATTTCCAATCATCCACAATATCCCGCGGCTGTCTTTAAAAACGTCCTGAAAAAAACCCATGTTTTTCGTAAGGGAGCCTGTTTTTTTTGGGTCGTGAGCCAGTCTTTTGTTTTCACCCGTTTCTACGTTGTGGGTTATTAATACAGCACCAACACCCTGTTGAGATGTTCCAATGTAAATTTTATTCCCATCTACCAAAAGACCATTTATTCTGTCTGCATCGTTGCCAATGGCCTTGTTCATGTTTGTCAGCGTTCCTGTCTTGGGTTCAAACTTTTCTATAGAACCCATTGTCCCAATCCACACATCACCATTTTTTGTTTCTACAAACTCGACTACGTTAGGGTTTGAGAGGGCGTTTTTTGTGTTGGCTGCGTGGCGGATGTGACCAAATTTTTCATAAAAGGGATCGTATATACTAATCCCCTTTGTTCCGGTTCCCACCCACATTGCGCCGGCATTGTCTTTCAATAAGTCGCTAACACCGTCCGCTGTTATGGACTTTTGGTCTTCTTTGTTATTTTTTAAATAAGATATATCACCTGTTTTTATATTGACCCGGGCAAGCCCGCCTGTATTTTTTGAAACCCATATTTCATTTTCATTTAAAAACTCTAAGCGATTAGGATTGTTGTTTTCTACGTTTTTAGAACCACTGTAATCTGTGGTGAAATATTTGAATTTTCCCGTCATGGTGTTGAATCGATGGAGCCCTCTCGGGGATGTCATCCACAAATAGTCCTTATTAAAGGGGTCTCGAATTAGATTGTAAATAATGCTTAGTTCGGGGTTGTCTTTTGAGCCAGAGTGTTCTGCTATATAGCGCTCAACAATGCCGGAGTCTGGGTGAAATAGAGCCAGTCCCGTCCCTCCCATGGCAAGCCAAAGCGTTCCGTCTTCATTGGTCTCAAAGTTGTTTATAATTGTTTTTAGTTCTTTGTTGTCCAATGTTTTGGAAAGGTTTATGGGCGTTTTTTCTTTAGAGATATCATAAATATTAATACCCCACAGATGTTGACTGTCTGGGGGTATAAAAAATGCCCATTGTCCCGGGCTGTGGAGGGCGTCTGACATCCACCGTAGTGTGTATGTCCCGGGGGGTAGCTCCAGCTCTTCTCCTTTTATGCGGTGTGAATAGCCGCCCCCGGCATATGCAGATGCTTTGTCTCCTTTTTTCCAAAGAGACCAAATTGTTTCTCCCTTTTCATTCATAAGCCACCCAAAATCATAAGGGTTCCCCATGCCATCGCTTTGGTCATATACAGTTTCACCGCTGCTGACTATTAACACTTTTTTTGATTTTGAAAGTGTAAATGTGTGTGTTGAGTCCACAGAGTTTCCTGGTGTTTTAATGCCGGAGACTAGAGCGCCGCTTTTCTCCAAGGCATCTACTTTATTATAAAAACTCTGAGTGTAAGCGGAGTCTTTGGAATAGAAATATTTTCTTCCATCTGTTTTTGTGTTTATTTGTATGAGGTTACCGTCCAAACACCAAATGTTTCCGCTTGCGTCTTCTTTTATTTTTTCTAGGCCACCGCCCAGTTGTGCGCCATGTATTTTGTAAACAGAAAGTCTTTTAAATTTTTCTGTCTCCGGGTTCAGCTTGTTGACGATTCCGTTTGCTGTGCTGGCCCAAATATTTCCCCGGCTGTCTTCAAAAATTGTACCACTCTGCCCTTGGCCGATAGATGTGGTATCGTCGTGCAGGTATTGATATTGTCTAATATTGTAGCCATCGTATTTATCCAAACCGTTGTCTGTGGAGAACCACATGAACCCTTTGCTGTCCTGAAATATATCATAGACCGAGCTTTCTGAAAGGCCGTCCTTTTCCACCGTGATGTGGCGAAAGTTTATTTTTTCTTTTTCCGCTATGGCTAGAGAAACACAAAGCACGGTAAGTAGCAGTTTTTTCATTTCTGTTGGTGACCTTTCTTCACCACAACGATGGTAATGTCATCCTGGTT
>CAZCHA010000182.1:0-3140 GCA_964498175.1 uncultured bacterium | reverse complement strand
ACGATTAAGATAATGTCTAAATCTGCATATAACTCATACAAATAATGTACCAGAAGAACTTATAATTCATTTTGTGAGAATATGTTAAATAATAATGTCAATTTGGCATATTTTAAAATTATTTCCCTGTTGATCCAAATCCGCCCGTCCCTCGAAGTGTTTCTGTCAATTCGTCTACTAACTGAAATTGAATGGGACTTCCATCCATAGCAACCAATTGAAAAAGGCGTTGCCTTTCTTCCACAGTATATGGCTCTAGTTTAATATTATCTACAGCAGCCATAATTTCACCTCTATAACCCGCATCGATGAGCCCAATAGAGTTACATAGCCGTAGTGGCGTTTTGGCAATACTTGATCGCGGCATTAACAAATATGGTTTATTTTCCATATTCTCGCAGGCAATACCCAAATGGATTAGAGTAGTCTCCCCAACTTCAATTGTTTGTTTCTCAATTACAAAAAGATCGATACCCGCATCGCCATTGTGAAAATGGCCGTGATTCTCGTAAAAAGACTTAACAAAACTATTAAATGGTTTAATTTTTAAATGCATAGTATTATGTTAATTTGTTAAAGGGTTGATTTAGTTATTGGGAAAATAAAAAATGATAGTACAAATACTCTATCATTCATTCTTTTTCGATTAAGGATTTTAATTTTTTAATATGTTGCGGTGTTGAACCGCAACATACCCCGATTAAACCAGGATATTTTATCAAAATAGACTTCATTCCAATGCTGAAATTAGATTCGTCAATAATGTCAAAATAATCATTTTTGAAATCAGTTTTTCCAAGATTTGGATAACTGCCCCATATCCCTTTCCAATCGTTTTGAAAATGGTCGATGCACCTTAATGTCGTATCCAACTGATTGCAATTATTTAGCAAATAGTCAACTTTAAAACCATTAACTAGTGAGATAACATCTTTAATAGGGGTTCCATCGAGAATATGATCTCCGTTTTTCATAATGAGACTTAACCCCACCTCATTATTAAAATACATGGCAGTTTTCAGAGCAATGTTTATCTCGCTTATATTCCCCATAGTTTCAAATAAAATAAATTTCAAACCTGCGTCAACCATCCATTCCGTGGTTTCACCATAACTATCTTCAGCAGCAGCAACTCCTGGAAATTTCTCCGGTGAATAACAATCTTCAAGGGTCGTAATAGAACCAGCAACTTTTACAGATTCTCCCGATGTATTTTGTGCACATTCAACTGCTTTATATAAACTTTCCTTTGCCCTTTCTCTCGCTCTCAGTGATGTATATCCGGCTTTTCGATACGTCCAAGTTGTAGTCCGGAAGGTATTCGTTGTAATGATATCCGCACCTGCTTTTATATAATCTGAATGGATCCCTTTAACAACTTTAGGATGGCTTAAATTAGCATCTGCCGACCAAATCGGTAAGGGAAGATTAATACCACGATTAATCAATTCGGTCCCCATAGCACCATCAAGAAGTAATGGTTTTTTCATTAATCCTTTTTCAAGGTTGGAATGAAAAAATAGAGGGCGATACTTAAACTGATAAGACCAATCCCAACCATAGACTCAAATGTTGATTCCCTTAATGAATAGTACAATATCCAGCAATTGATTATAAGGTAGACCAAGGGTGTAAATGGATAAGCCCAGACCTTATAAGGGCGATCAAGGTCAGGCTCTTTGATTCGCAGGATAAATAGAGAAATAACTGTCAATGTCGTTATAATAATAAGAGAAATGCCAGCATACATCAGAACCTGTTCAAAGGATGATGTGAATATAAAAAGAAATGATATAAATAATTGAACCCAAAAAGCATTCAACGGAATATTATTAGAATTCTTTTCCTTTAAAAATCCGATTAACGCGTAATCTTCTCCCATGACCTGCATGATTCTTGGACCAATGTAAATATAACTACTGACCGTAGATAAAAGTAAAATTGAAATGCCGAGTCCAATGATCTTTGCTCCCATTTCACCAAATATTTGAATACCTGAAATGTAGCCCACTTCCACTTGCGCCACTAGAGCATCTGGAGGAGTAGAATACAAAAACACATAATTCAGTAAAACATAAAGCACCATAACAAAGCCGGTTCCTATTAGCATAGATCGTGAAATATTCAGTTTTGGATCGTGGATCTCTCCCGCAACATAAACCGCTGAATTCCATCCCGTGTAGGCATAGGATACCCAAACCAAACTCACCGCAAAGCCGGAACTCAACAACACTGCTCCATCTCCGAGTTTTGGCCAGATAGAGATGGATTGGGGCGCATCCATAAATAATCCAAATGCAATAAAAATTAGGATTAATCCAATTTTAATTGTGGTAGAGCCATCTTGAAATTTTATTCCCCATTTTACACTCATCATGTGCAATCCATGCAAACTTAAAATGACAATTGCAGAAATCAATGTTGGATCCAATCCCTGAGTGACAGCAGATAAATAACTTCCTAAAGCCATGGCTGCCAAAACTGCAGGTGCAGTAAATCCTACCGTGGCTGAGACTATTCCTGCTGCAAAACCGACGGATGGATGGATAATGCGGCTTAATAAATGGTACTCGCCACCGGAACGTGGCAATGCTGTTCCCAATTCACTGTATACCAGTGAGCCACACAATGCCACAATGCCTCCAACAATCCAGAGCATTATTAGGGGAAATACGGATTGAATATCCACCAGTTGATAACCTAGACTAGTAAATACACCCGTGCCTATCATGGAAGCGACAACAAAAGAAGATGCCGTCCAAACAGAGAGATGTCTTCCAGTTTCAGTCTTTGCCAAGGATCAGGAGCGAAAAAGATTGAATGCGAGCAGTAACCATCCGAAAATGAAACATAGTCCGCCGATGGGCGTGATTGCTCCAAGCCATCTTATGTTGGTTAAAACCAACAAATAAAGACTCCCTGAAAAAATGACTATACCAACGGTGATTAAAGTAGCAGGCAATTGAATGATTTCTTGGGAAACCTGGAAACCAATCGCACCAATAATTAATAGTCCAAGTGCATGGTATAAGTGATATCGAACGCCTGTCTCAAAAATGGCAAGATCTTCTGACAAGACTCTGGTTTTTAAAGCATGGGCACCGAATGCGCCTAGTAAGACGGCTAATCCAGCCAGGGAT
>CAZCHA010000181.1:0-3163 GCA_964498175.1 uncultured bacterium | reverse complement strand
GGGCTGATTGCCATATACGCAGGAACATTTTAATGACATCTGAATTCGTCCATTTGCATAACCATTCGGACTATAGTCTGCTGGATGGCGCACAGCGCATCGACCAACTGGTTAATACCATTGATGATTTAAAAATGGACTCAGTTGCCCTGACGGAACACGGGAATATGTTCAGTGTGGTGCCCTATTACAAAGATGCGAAGAAAGCAGGCATCAAACCGATCATTGGGTGTGAGATCTATGTAGCAACTGGATCTCGTTTTGAGAAAAAAACGACTGCAGAAGGTGGCTGGGGAAACAATCATCTGATCCTTCTTGCCCAAAATTATACCGGTTATAAAAATCTTATGAAGCTGGTGACCGCCGGTTATTTGGAAGGGTTTTATTACCGGCCACGAGTCGATGTAGATCTCCTTCGGCAATACAGCGAAGGGCTTATTTGTATGTCGGCTTGCTTAAAAGGTGAAGTACCGGAAAAAATGCTTCGAGGTGATTATGAAGGCGCTAAAGAAGCCGCTCTCAGATTCGCAGAAATATTCCCTGATCGGTATTATCTAGAAATTCAGAATCATGGTATCCCTGAAGAGGAAGCCAATATTAAGAATATGAAAAAATTGGCGGCGGATCTAAATCTACCATTAGTTTGCACTAATGATGCACACTACGCAAAACAGTCTCATTGGGAAGCACATGATATACATATTTGTCTAGGTACGGGGAAAGAGCGGAGTGACCCAAATCGCTTGCGATATGCTACACCGGAATTTTATTTCAAAACTCAGGATGAAATGCATACCTTGTTTAAGGAATTTCCTCAGGCGATTGAGAATACACGTAAGATCGCAGACAGTATTGATGTGGAATTACGTATGGGTGAATACCATTTGCCGAATTTCCCAATCCCGGAAGACTCACCTACCCAAGATTCAGATGAATATTTAAGAATCTTAACCCAAACTGGGGCAGAATTACTTTATGGAGAAATAAACCCAGACATCCAAAAACGAATTGATCATGAACTTCTGGTCATTCGAAATATGGGTTTCGCTGGATACTTTTTAATTACAGCAGATTTTGTAAAATATTCCAAAGATATGAAGATTCCTGTAGGGCCAGGTAGGGGATCTGCTGCTGGAAGTATCGTTTCCTTTGCACTTGGTATTACAAGTATCGATCCATTGAAACACAATCTCCTGTTTGAAAGATTTCTAAACCCTGAGCGAATCAGCTTACCTGACATTGATATTGATTTTTGTATTGAAAGGCGTGGTGAAGTGATTGATTATATCAAAGATCAATATGGTGATAATTCCGTGACTCAGATTATTACATTTGGAAAAATGAAAGCAAAACAAGTAGTGCGCGATGTAGGCCGTGTCATGGGTTATTCTTTTGGCGATGTGGATAAAATTGCCAGAGCGATCCCCAATGAATTAAATATTACTTTAGATGCTGCGCTTGAGAAAAGTAAAGATTTTAAGGACTTTTCGGAAGGAGATTTTAAAGAGTTAATGTCTCATGCCAAGGTATTGGAAGGAATGCACCGTCACGCATCAATCCATGCTGCAGGTGTGGTCATTGCGCCTGGGGATCTCACCGATTATGTTCCACTTTACCGATCATCTACTGGAGATGTTACGAGTCAGTATGATATGAAAGGCCTTGAAGAATTAGGCCTATTAAAAATGGATTTTTTGGGTCTCCGCAATCTAACCGTGATTGATAAAGCTGTTAAATTAATTGAACAAAAAGGTGAAAAAGTTGATATAGAAAAATTGCCATTGGATGATGCTGATGTCTATGAAATTTTTGCCAAGGGATACACAATCGGAGTTTTCCAGTTTGAGTCATCCGGTATGCGAGAGTTCTTGAAAAAACTGAAGCCAACTGTGATTGAAGATCTCATTGCCATGAATGCCTTATATCGCCCGGGTCCTATGAAAAACATAGATGACTTCATTTCTCGGAAGAACGGACAGCAAAATATCGTCTATCCCCATCCGCTCATGGAACCGATACTAAAAGAAACATACGGGATTATTGTGTATCAGGAGCAAGTGATGCAGATCGCTCATGAAATTGCGGGATTTACACTTGCTGAAGCGGACATAATGCGGAGAGCTATGGGCAAGAAGATCAAATCGCTCATGGATGAATTATCAATTAAATTTGTTGAGGGGGCAGGGAAAAAGGACATCCCAAAGAAAAAGGCAGAAGATATTTTTGCCTTGATCGAAAAATTCGCACAATATGGATTCAATAAAAGTCATTCTACGGCTTATGCCTATGTGGCGTATCAAACAGCTTGGTTGAAAACATATTACCCTGCAGAGTTTATGAGTGCTAACCTAACCAGCGAGATGGGTACGATCGACAGGGTTGTAATATTGATCAATGAATGCAAGAAGCAGGGAATTGAAGTGACCCCACCTGATATTAATGTATCTTTCGAAGATTTTCGGCCTGTGAATGAATCCACCATTTCCTATGGATTAAATGCCATTAAGAATGTGGGTGAAAAAGCATTGGAAACTATCATTGAAGAAAGAGTTGAAAATGGAAAATATGAATCTATTTTTGATCTTTGTGCTCGAATAGATCAACAGAAAGTAAATAAACGCGTTCTGGAAAGTTTGATTATGTCCGGAACAATGGATTCAGTAGAAGGCAATCGCGCACAAAAATTTTCTGCAGTGGATGAAGCAATAAGATACGGTCAGCAAATGCAGAGTGAGAAAGACCGAAACCAGGTGGATTTGTTTGGTGGTGGCGGTCAGGATGATGAATTGATCAAAACGCCAGATCTCCAGAAAATGGCAGATTGGAAAGAAAAGGAATCATTAGAAAAAGAAAAAGAAGTATTAGGACTTTACGTGACTGGACACCCGCTTTTAGAACATGCTGAAGACCTAGAAGAATTCACATCCATTACTTTTGGAGAAGAGCAGGAATTCTCCAAGAATGGTATAATTGTTGTAGGCGGCATGATCACCCGGATTGTAAAACGTTATGACCGTCGGAATCGTGAGATGGCTTTTTTCGATCTGGATTGTTTGGGCGGTCATGCAGAAGTGATTGCTTTCAGTGATTGTTTCAAATCCTATGGTCATTTGATTGAAGAAGGAAATGTGGTGTTTGTGAAAGGCAAGCCATCAGAAAATAC
>CAZCHA010000180.1:0-3197 GCA_964498175.1 uncultured bacterium | reverse complement strand
GTGAGAACAATTAATTTCTGAGTTATAACCTGGAATACAAGCGCAGACTGGCTTGATCTTGGTGGGGGAGCCCATTCGAGTACGCCAACATATAAGGCGATCAAAATAAAAAAAACACCATAACCCCAAGCGTATTTTTTTTCAAAAACGTTAGATCGAGAGATTACAATTGTATAACATAAAGCAGTTATCATAAAGCATTTAAAAATGCCATTGGCAAAAAATACATGCATATCCAATACTAGGTCTGCTGGTGTTAATGCTGTCCCTATCAACCCAATGCTTCCTCCGAAAGCAAAAAGTGTCCCCAAAATGGAAAGTTTAAAATTTAATGAGTCCTCCTTATAAAATTGCGGCAGGGTCACGTAATAGAATATGAAAGTTATACCCACAACTACTAAGCTAATCATAAAAAGGGACATGGATAAATAATTTGGCTCACCATTGTATGCTGTATAGATACCAAGATCTGAGAAAAAATTATTGCTAAATGAATATCCCACCGTTGCTTCATCATGAATTGTCCCACCTGGATAAACCATCATACCAATAATTTGTAGAATAACAAAAATTGCCACCATTATTTGCGGAATCAAGACCAATATAAACCGGTTTCGTAAAAACTGAATTTTAGGATGATTAAACATAACTCAAATTTGGCACAAAATAAAAAACCCCCACAGAAAATTGTGAGGGTTTTGAATCAATAAAAATTGAATTAATTATTCGCCGGCAACCGATGCCTTACGATAATCAGTTACAAGTTTTTTAATTTCGCCAATAGCTTTACGAGCGCGGCTACCTGCAGCTTTATTTCCATTCATATTTTTTTCGTGGTTATCTTCGAATTCAGCAAAATGGCCTTTGATTTGTTCTGCAAGATTATTTGTTTTAGACATTTAAGTATCCTAGTTGTGTTTATTTAAAAAAAGAATTGTCTCTATTAAAAAGAATGATATATAAGATTAAAGGAGACAATAACGGGCGGAAAGGTAACCAATTATTGATCGTCTGTAAATAGGATATATCAGGTGAATTTCTTTCAAAGTAAAAGAATCATCATGCTAATCCATTAGAAATAGCCTTATTTAACCGATTCACAAATCCCGCAGGATCTTCTAGGTTCACTCCTTCCTGAATAAGTGCCTGTTCATAGAGTAACAATGCAATATCATCAAACGATTTTTTTCTTGTCATAGATTTTAATTTTTCCACAATCTCATGGTTTGGATTAATCTCCAGGATAGGCTTTATTTCAGGCATTCCTGTTTGTCCCATGGATTTCATTATTTCTTGCATTTGCGCAGTGGGATCATTTTCATCTGCCACTATGCACGATGGTGAATCACTTAATCTGCTGGATACTTTTACATCTTTCACCTTATCACCGAGCACCTTTTTAATTTTTTTCAAGACCGGTTTAGTTGATTTTTCAGAATCTTTATCTGAATCTTCTGAGATGTCATCTGCGGCACCACTTCTATTCACAGATTTGAGATCTTTTTCATCATATTTGGGTACAGATGAGATAATGATTTCATCAATCTCATCATCCAGAATTAATACTTCAATGTCTTTCTTATCATAAATTTCTAACAATGGCGAATTTCGTAAGGAGGATACCTGTTGACCGGTAATATAAAAAATTGAATTCTGATCACTATCCATGCGATCAACATACTCCTTAAGAGAAACGAGCCCTGCTTCCTTTGTTGATTTGAACCGCAGCAAATCCGTCAATGCATCTTTGTGTTCAAAATCCTGATAAACACCTTCCTTAATTAAACGACCAAATTGATCAAAAAAGGTGGCATACCTATCCTTGTCTTTTGAAATGTCCTTGAGTGTATTGAGAATCTTTTTTACTGCATTGGATTTTATTTTACTCATAATCCGATTTTGCTGAAGAATTTCACGACTTACATTCAAAGGGAGGTCTGATGAATCTATAACCCCTTTTACAAAACGAAGCCAGGTTGGGAGTAATTCTTTTTCGTCATCGGTGATAAAAACACGATTCACATATAATTTAACGCCTGTTTGATAATCCGTACGGTAAATATCTGGGGATGCAGTTTTTGGAATATAAAAAAGCAAGGTGTATTCCAAATTACCTTCAGCTTTTGTGTGAATCCAATCGAATGGATCTTCATTATCATGTGAAAGTGTTTTATAAAATTCGATATAATCTTTTTTCTTTAAATCACTTTTTGCTCGAGTCCAAAATGCTTTTGCATCATTAATCTGATCTGTTTTTGATTTTGAACTTTTTTCTTTACCATCTTTATCATAATCAATTTCATCATAAGTAAGAAATATCGGGAAATCAATGTGATCTGAATATTTCTTAACTAGATTTTCTACACGCCAGCGGCTCGCAAATTCTTTTCCATCTTCATTCAGGTGAAGAGTGATACTTGTGCCAGGATCTTTTCGTACCTGCTTAGATATTTCATATCCTGATTGTCCATTACTGGTCCAAAGCCAAGCTTCATCTTCCCCTACTTTTTTTGTAGATACATCCACTTTATCCGCAACCATGAAACAGGAATAAAACCCAACACCAAATTGACCGATGAGCTGAGAATCCTTTTTCTCATTACCGGACATATTTTCCAAAAAATTCTTAGTACCAGATCTTGCTATAGTTCCCAGATTTTCCTCCAAATCCTGTTTGCTCATGCCAATACCTGAGTCAGTGAGAGTTAAAGTTGGATTATCGCCATCTTTGAATCCAATATTGATTTTGGGATCAAATGACAGGGATTTAAAATCATCATTAGTTAAAGTAAGGTATCTCATTTTGTCTAGGGCATCGGAAGCATTCGAGATTAATTCTCTTAAGAAAATTTCTTTATTGGTATATAATGAATGGGTAATAAGATGAAGCAGCTGCCCTACTTCTGTTTGAAATGTATGTTGAGACATAATTTGTTCCTGATTTATTAACTGTTAATTATATAAAATGCTGCTAATGAACGGCGAGAAAATTAAAAACAGTTCACTGAAAAACCCTATACTGATATTGAATTTTATTTAAAAATTAATTTGGGATGATATTTCCCATTACCACCTAATGTGATGGGGCTCACTAACAAAATTTTAGCAGTAAGGGGTGATGTAATTTGATACGTATATTTAATAAGACGTACCTGCTTGGGTGCGTTAGGTATGTAGAGACCGGGGCATAATTCATT
>CAZCHA010000179.1:0-3217 GCA_964498175.1 uncultured bacterium | reverse complement strand
GTAGGCGAATACTTAACGGTGGATATATTTTCCTTAACTGGTAAATCTATCACAAATGTTTACACAGGAACAGTATTTCAACCCAATCAAAAAATGATATGGTCTCCTGAAAATATTCCAAATGGCATTTACGTCATCCGCTCTATTCTAAAGGATCAATCTCAATTTCAAAAGGTGACTTACCTAAAATAATTTTCCTATTAATAGAGGAATACCTTGCCTCCGTGAAATAATTCCTCGAAATTGTACCTCTCCTGAGAGATTTCACATTGAAAAGCATAATCAAATTTATCTCACTGAAAGCCCTTGTTGTCTTTTGTATTCTTGGGACTATACAGTCTCAAACAATCAAATTGAATGATTTCCCCGTCGATGTTTCTATTTATGATGGTCAGGGATCCCTATTGATTGAATGGTACTACCCAGATTCGATCCTAGCAAATCAAATTCAGATTTTCGTTCAGGAATCCGGTCAATCCAATTTTGAATTATTAACAGAGTTAACTCCAGATCACAATAATTATCTCGATCTTCGATGTGAGTCTAATGCCAGATATTTTTATAAAATTGAAGTAAAAGATACCTTTGGGACTATTTATACAAGTGATTTTAAAACACCGGCATTTGGTACTTGCTTGACCGTTGAAGACTCTATGGCATTTGATCCTACAATTATGACAGTCCAGGATTTGGCAATGTCTCAAATCTATGAGCAAGCATTGGATAATGGCTCAAATGGGGATTACAGGTCAATTATTGATTTATTAAAAGTGACAAAAAAAATTGAATATACTTGGTTTGAAAATTATCATCTCGAACACCTTAAAATGGCAGATTATTCTCTTCAAATTATTGATGATATCATCCAAAACCCAATATGGATAGATTTAGTTTTAACGCAGGAGCCCATTTATCGTAATCATCTATTATTAAATCCTGTCAATTGGTCAAAAGAAATTCAAAATGCTGCTTCCCTGATTACAGAGCAATGGGATCTCTTATATTCAGATTATTATAAGTCAATTGAAATGTTAGAAACAACCGCGCCAATTCGAATCCTAGGCTATAATATTACTGAAGAAAATCAAAAAGAATTGGAACTTTACATTTTTCACCCTAATCAAATCAGTTCATCTGAAATATTTCTTCTTTCTGGCGATGAATATGTGAACCTAAGTGGATATCAAAATGAGAAGGAACCATTATTCAAGGTAATTATTCCGGATCATTGGAACACTGTTGACCTAATGATGGATGATATTTTTATTCAAACCTGTCCAATTATATTTAATGAATCGATTTATTTTACTTTGAATGGTGATTTTATTCCAAAAAACGATCATCTTAACATTAGAGTAGGACTAACTGAATCTTCTTTGTGGATTAATGAATTGACTTGGAATCCTTATACGAAAAATCTCCATCTTGAAGTAGCAGGGAATCCAGAATACGCAGACGATTATTCATTTACTTTCAAGGGAGAATCGATTTGGGATGTTGAAATGTTTTTAGGTTATGAGAATCAATTTCAAGATTCATCCATCATTCTGCAAGAAGAAATTGAATATCCAACATTCATTTCTTTTATAAAAAATCTAGAGGAAGGGTATTCAGTCCTTGAGTATATTGTGCTAGACACCCTACCTGTTGCAATCAGTCGGATGCCAGATGGAGGTCCGTGGTATTATACAGAATCAACTACCTTGGGGATTACCAACGAACCGGTTAGAGATTACTTTGAAACAGACTTGCTTCCAGAATTATTTGTACTCTATCAAAATTTCCCGAATCCATTTAATGAGCAAACAAAAATTACTTTTGATCTTTTAGAAGATGCAACGGTCTCATTGTATATCACGGATGCCACGGGACGTATCCATGATAAATTTATGGAGGATGAATTCATCACTTCAGGAACGTACAATTATAATTGGAATGGGGAAGGAAGATCTACGGGCATTTACTTTTTCACGATTCAGGCACAGGTTGATCAAAGACCTCCGGCAATTTTTAGTCGTAAAATGATCTATTTGAAATAACGGCCTTCTTTTCCATTTTATTCTCTCAAGAGATTTCTGTATTTTCACTTATATGATGAAACGAAATCTTATCATCTTTTTAATCGCAATCATCCTTTGGGGATCCGGTTGCGCATCACACCCACCCGTTTTCCCACAAATGCCCGAGAAAGGCGTAACCAATATGGGGTTCACATTCTCCGTAGAAAATTTGATTCCCGTTATTTGGGCTCGACATGGCTTAGGACAATATACCGATCTTGGAATTCGGGTTGGTATCCCTTTATCCGGCACTGGTATTGATCTAAACCGAGTTCTCTTTAAGAGAGATAGAAAGTGGGATGTATTTAATGTAGCTTACAATTTGGCGCCCAATTCCAGTTTTGATTTTACCTATTATAAATTTAAAGGCGCTAAGCGGATTACAAAAAAAAATCCTTTCGGAGTAGCGTGGACAGGGTATCGTTGTATGCTTATTCCTAATGGAAGTTATGATAATGGTGCCAATAGAAGCAGTACCCGTTTTGGAATGCTTTATGGACGGAGGCTCAGCACAAAATGGGGATTTGAAGTTGGCTATTTCCATGATTTCAGATCAATGCCATTTTCGAAAGTGATGACATCAAATTGGGACCCATCGGATACAACTGTGGTTAACGAATATGGTTATGGTTATAAGAATTATCCACATAAAGTAGAAGGGTGGCCTACTCAGTTTTCTAGATCAACTGGTTTTTCACTCCAATTCTTTATGTATTTGGGCCCAACCAAAAAAAAGAAAAAATAATTTTTCGAATCCATTAGCTAATGACGGATTCATCCTTTCGGTCTGCTGTAATCAATCAAGACATGCAAGCCTGTCAAAAATTCTATTCTCAAACTCTTTCTAGCACTGAACTTGTTCAAATTATAAATGATCTATTATTTTGCAGTGTATCTGTAAAACAATCTACTATAAAAGATCTTCATCCCGTTTGTGTTTTAAACTCAATTAAGAATTTGATTGGAGACGATCGGGAAAATCCTTCAAAACTACTCCTTGAATTTGCTTCAAATTATTTGTGTGGTTTTGAATTCAGAGATGATGACGAAACACAATTGGATGATGTGGTTAGAGATGGCATTGGGCTTACAGCATTCCTTGGTGATTTGGAAGATGCCTGCCAGCGAGGGGAATGGGAAGATCTGCAGAAATTAAC
>CAZCHA010000178.1:0-3222 GCA_964498175.1 uncultured bacterium | reverse complement strand
AATTCTAAATCAGCAGGCACTGCCCTACCGCTGGTGGACTATGAAATTGAACTGAACGCGGGTTGGAATATTATCGGCAGTCCTTTTTCATTCCCCGTGGAAGTGCAGTATGATGCTACAGACATTTCCGGACTATATTTATTTGGAGAAGGCTCCAGAGATGGATGGTCGCAGCATCAGGAAAAAATGAGCCCTTGGGCAGGATATGCAATTCATGCTGAAACAGGTGGTCAGAGCATAACCCTTAACCCATTTCCCGCAATTACTGAGCAGGATGCAGCGGGGCGGATCGCAGAAAATGGCTGGAGCATAAACCTTCATGTGGACGGAGAATACTTTTTTGATCATAGCAATGTAATCGGCCGCCTGAATGACGCCACAGACTATGAAGATGGCTATGATGTCCCGAGCCTTCCAAACATGGATTATTTTATAAAACTGAGTATGGATTTAAATAATAATTCAAACTTTAAGTATTCAAGTGATATACGCTCAATAGATGAATTTAATGGTGTTTGGAATTTGAGACTGAATGGTAAAGGACATATTAATCCTGTAACAGTTTCGGCAGATGTAAATAGTTCGCTTCCACATGGGCTTGTGATTCAGGTTGTAGACATACCGAACCGGATGGTTTATGATCAGTTTCTGGTGAACGGTATTACTATTGATGATAAGCTCACGGAAAGCTACGATATGAAACTGGTAGCAGGTGATGAACAATACGTTGAAGAGACTGTACTGAGAATCCTATCAGAAATACCGGAAGAGTTTTCTTTGAGCCAGAACTATCCTAATCCATTCAATCCCTTGACTAAAATAGATTTTTCACTCCCCAAAACGGGCCGAGTTGTAATTACAATCTATAATTTGTTAGGTCAGGAGGTAGTAACACTGATCAATGAACGATTAAGTTATGGCTATCATACAGTCACCTGGCAAGGAACGGATAGGATGGGTCGCCCCGTGGGCTCCGGTGTCTACTTCTCAGAACTTAAGGCAGCTGGAAATCGTAAAACGCGTAAAATGCTTCTATTGAAATGATACAAATTATACAAAAACAGCTTGTTGCCATATTTCTACTAAGTATTACGGTCATAAATGCGCAATTTGCCTTGCCTACTTTTCAGGCGGTCAGTGCAAAGGATAACATAGCGCCAACCATTACAGGCAATAGTCTGGCATCTGACAACAGCACCATCGCAGTCACATTCATTGAAGCAGTTTTCAACACCAGTGGCGGAAGTGGATCGTTACAGTTAAGTGATTTTGTATTTTCCATCAGTGGTGGGGTGGGATCAGCAACACTCTCGAGTACGACGCCCAGCAGCATATCCGTAAGTGGTAATACCTATACACTTGGGATTTCTTTATCTGGGGCGGCAAATGGCAGTGAGACACTAACGGTAAATCCTGTTGATGATAGCATTTATGATAAATCAGGAAATGAAGCCAGCACATCCCAGAGCAATAATACAGCATCATTAAATGGTACAAATTATGTTTTAGACTTAAACGGATCTAATGAATCTGCTTATTATGCAGATAACTCTAATTTCGAACCCGCAAACTGGAGTATACAGGCGTGGATAGATCCTTCAGCAGTTCCTTCAAATAGTGATAATGATTATATTATCCATAAAAATAAAACTTACAGGATAGGCTTAGAGTACACTGCCAGCGGTGTAGAGGTTATGGGGTCTATTCGTTATTCGGGTAATTATTACGATGTTAATAGTGGAGACCAAAATTTTTATGTCACTACTGGTGGAGGATGGTACCATGTTGTTTTAACATTTAACGGTACTAATCTTATTTTATATGTAAATGGAGATGAGAAAGATACCTATTCAAATTCAAGTTTGAGTACCACTAACCAGTCTGGAGCATTCTCAATTGGTCGCAGACATGATACAGGAGCTCTTTATTACAATGGTAAAATTGATGAGGTCGCTTTCTGGAATACAGGTCTAAGTGCGAATGCAGTTACAGCTCTTTATAATAGCGGATCAAGCTTAAGCGCTTCTACTAATTCTGGAAATTATACATCGTCTGGTAACTTAGTATTCTACCTTCAAATGCAACAAAATTTAGATGATAGTGAAAATAATTATGATTTTACTGGAAGAAATATTTCTTCATCAGACTATGAAAATACAACAATAGATTAAGCTTCATACTTCAGAGAATAGATAAGAAATGAAAATTGTGAGAAATAGATTATTATTGTTTATTGTTGGTATGTTTCTTTTTTCTTGTGAGCAGGAAGAAGAACCTGCTGCAGAAGATTGTGCCGGTGTCACAGGCGGAGACAATATTTGTGGTTGTACGGATTCCACGGCAACAAACTATGACAGCTTAGCTACTTTTGATGATGGCAGTTGTGAATATGTCTTAAATGGGGTTCCTATCAAATGGCTTAAAACCTATACTATTTCCGATAACTCTGATATGGATGAGAGCTGGTGCTTTAATAAAGTATCCGATGGCGGTTTTATTATCTCAGGTGCATCGAACTACTCTGGCTTATTAATCAAGACAGACTCTGAAGGCGAAAAAGAGTGGCACCAGTTATATGATAACTCTACTTCATTGTATAGTGTACGCCAGACATCAGATGGTGGTTTTATTGCAACTGGCTATTATGAGTGTGATACGCTCCCAGGATGCTACCCGGATATTTATCTATTAAAAACAGATGGTTCAGGAACCATTGAGTGGGAAATATCAGATGGGACTAGTGATAACGATTGGGCAAGAGATGTAATCCAGACACAAGATGGCAATTTTGTGATCACGGGTACCTGGAATGATGATGGCTGGAACTCCAAGGCAATGATCAGGAAATACAGTACTAGCGGAGCTTTAATATGGGGCAAATCCTTCAGCAGCTCAACTGCAAATGAAGGCAACTCTCTAATAGAAACTTCAGATGGCAGTCTTGTTTTTGTTGGTTATTCCGGTGAGCAGCACGGTGCTTACAAACATTTTATGGTGAAAGCGGATTCAGATGGAGAACAGATATGGAAAAAGAAGACCCAGTCGGTAGGGGATGCTTTGCTCTACGCTGTCTGTGAAACTCCAAGTGGTAGCTATGTTTCAGCAGGGTTCTGCAATAGTTGGAGGAGCAATTTATTGTTAGAGCGTAATGGTTCCGGCAGCATAGCATGGGAAGATTGCTTTATCGATGAGAGCAGTCACTATGGTTACTATGACATGACC
>CAZCHA010000177.1:0-3225 GCA_964498175.1 uncultured bacterium | reverse complement strand
TTATGGTCTTTGCCCGCTATAACCGGTATCATGAATTGGAATTCAGAATAGAATAATAATTCTATATCTACTACATCAAGCCCCACATTCGTGGGGTTTTTTGTTTGTATAGACCATGTTGGTTAGATTTGGGTATGATTAAGCGTATTGTACTATTGACATTGTTTATTGGGTTTCTCTTTAGCCAGGTTACCGTAGGGGTATCCAATACTAGTAGAAAAGTTCCTTTATTTGGCTTGAATAATTCTTCAATGCGGTACAATAATTATAACAATGGTCCTATATACACGTGGTCAGATGCTGAATTTAAAGAAGCTGCCCTATGCTTCAAGCCACAGATTATTAGATATCCAGGCGGCAATGAATCTAGTTACTGGGATTGGATCAATGGATGGGTATTACCCCCAGACAATATCATTGACCATGTGGATAGTTTAGGTTCCCTTTTTTACGGTGAATACCATGATGATTCAAGCAATGGCGATTTTTTCTTTGACATATCAAGTGAAGAATATAATTGGTGGGATAATTCAGATGGAACTTGGAACCCGGCAATGATTAGTGTTACAGATTTTTCCGATTTTATCAATGAAAATTATATTCAAGGGACTTATGTGATCAATATGCTCACTGAGGATGTTGAGACAATAACAGGAGTTATTAACAATTATCACCAGAACGGTGTTGCATTTCAACATTTTGAACTGGGGAATGAATATTATCTAAGATCCGGTGGAGATAAATGGGACGATTTAAATGGAAATTATGTATATGATGCAGGAGATACTCTGACAAAGGATAATGATGGTGACGGTTTATTTGACCCTGGCCGGTATGAATTTATTTATCCATCACCACTTGATTACGGGCAGGAATGCAATACTTGGATCGATTCTTTAAGCCAAACTGTACCAAATGCAAAATATGCCCTGACTGTAAAAAATAGACCGGGTGATCCCAGGTCCTATGATTGGAATCGACAAGTATTGGAAGAAATAGATACGTCTCTTTTAGACACGGTATATCTTGCCTGGCACGAATATCTCACCTATAGGCACAATGATGATATTCCATTAACCCCTGAACAGATATTGGTTTTTCCTGAGTTTAGACTCACAGATCTCCTTCGTGATGGCGGGATGCATCAGGATACCATATCGCTACTTCAGGATTCTCTGGGTATACCTGTCAGATTGTGGTTGACTGAAAGTAATTACAGGGAAAGAGAATTTGGTTCAGTGAATAACCAACCTTGGATTTTCAGATGGGCGCATACATTGGTGAATGTTATTTATTTCTCGTTAATTATAGAAAACCCTTACGTTGAAATGATGCTCTTGCATTCCCTGCATGGTTGGAGCACGACCAGTTCCATCAATCACGGGAATGGATTTCCTCAGGATTTTCCAGTATATGATAATCAGGATTCCTGCAGTCCATATGGGAGAACAGCCAGTGGTTTCAGCACATACTTTTGGAATGATATTGCTGATGGTATGACTCATATGCAGAGGCTGGTTTTCAGTAGCTCTACTAATGAACATTTAGGCATCATTGATAATGATCCAGCAAATAGTGGTTTATCGCCTGATTCAAATTTTGTGTTTTCCTATTTACATGGATGGAAATTATATAATTCAATGACTAATGAAGAGAAAGCTATTTTAATTAATATTGCTGACTCTGCAAAAACGATTCAATTTGATGCAGCAAATTCGGTGTTCAATCATCCATTTATGAAATGCATCAGTGTCACGCACCAAGATTCAAGTGGTATACCAAGTATCGATCAGTATGTGACTGGTGATGGTGACTTAACTTTTGATACGACGGAAGTTGTTTCCGGTATGGTTTTACCTCCTTATTCCATCAATCTTTTTGAATACAATTTGGGTGGAAATACCTGGTATGTTTCCACTACAGGTTCCGATTCAACCGGTGACGGTTCTCAAGGGAACCCCTTTGCTACAATTCAAACGGGAATAAACTCTGCATCCGATGGCGATATGGTTTCTGTAGCCGCTGGTACATATATGGAGAATATCAATTTTAATAAGAAAAATATTGCTGTTATATCAGAACTAGGTTCGGACTCCACAACTATTGACGGCATGGATTCCGCTTCGGTGGCAATTATGGATTCAACGTCGAATGCTGAGCTAATCGGTTTCCATCTTACGAACGGTCATGCTCCTGGTGGCGGAGGGGTCAAATGCACTGCCGGATCGATTCATTTGGAAGATCTTATTATTTCCGGGAACCAGGCCTCTTATGGCTCTGGGATCATCGGCACAGTTCAATCCCAGATTACCGCAGATCATCTTCTAATCTATAATAATTCTAATGCCCAGGGGATGTCAGGGATAGCTGGTCTGTATTTTCGAGATGGATCAAGTATATCGTTTAATCATTGCACGATTGTCAATGACTTTTCTTCTGCTACGAATTCGGGAAATAGTATTAAAATTATTGGTGAAACTTCTCTTTCACTCAATAATACAGTTCTGTGGAATTTAAGCTCCGGAAACGTCTTGGAGAGTTTTAATGGCTGGGGTGAGGACACCATAAATGTCTCCTTTTCAAATATTGAAGGCGGTATAGATAGTATCTTGCAGACGGGGGGTCAATCAATCATTAATTGGGGTGTTGGGAATATAGATGCTAATCCGCTTTTTTGTAATTCAGATAGTAGCGATTTTACCCTGGCTGAAAATTCTCCTTGCGTAGGCACAGGAGAAAATGGTACAAACATTGGAGCATTTGATGAGGGATGCGATGCGCTATCAGTTGTTAGAAATCCTATTCCACGGCAATTTGCTTTACATCAGAATTATCCCAACCCCTTCAATCCAACGACCATCCTACGTTACGATCTGCCAGTGCAAAGTCAGGTCACAATCATTATTTATGATTTGATGGGTAGAGTAGTGAGCAATCTGGTCAGCAGTCAGCAAAATGCAGGCTATAAATCTATCCAGTGGAATGCTACCAACAACCTTGGTGAGCCTGTATCCGCTGGAATGTACATCTACATGGTCCAGGCTGGCCAGTTCAGGCAGGTCAGGAAGATGGTATTATTAAAATAGATTTACCTTTTCTACAACATCAAGCCCCACATTCATGGGGTTTTTTGTTTGTGGGATGATGTGTAGATTTGGATATAATTATCGATAAATAACAATTGTAGGTTGAAAAATGAAAAATATAATTAATTGTACCATTCTA
>CAZCHA010000176.1:0-3258 GCA_964498175.1 uncultured bacterium | reverse complement strand
AGTTGTGTCCATTTAAATTTAACGGTACCATCTATATCTGATGAACCTGATCCATTCAAATAAACACGATAATTACTCCCACTTTTAACATATTCACAAGATTCAAAATCTACACCCGCATCAGCAACAGGAGGAATATCATCCAATATAGTAACTGCTACGGAATCCATATGTGAAAGCCCAGCCACATTTGCCACGGTCAAATAAAAAGTAACCTTTTCTCCTATGACCATATCATTGATTGTAAACATGGCTGAGTCAGCGGAATTGGTATTTGATAAATATGCAGATAATTCATTTGTTACAGACCATAAATAAGTCAAACTGGTTCCTTCAGGATCATCTGAATCGGTACCATCCAAATAAAATATTGTTTGACAACCACCGCTCAAAGAAAAGTTATCTCCTGCTTCAGCAATTGGATTCATATTATCCAAAACAGTTATCGTGACTGTATCGGTATGGGAACAATAGCCATCATCCACTTCCAATTCAAATCGATAGGCTTCACCTGTGTGGCTGTCATTAAAATTTGCTGTTGCCACTGATTGATTTGAACTGGATATGGAAGGTCCATCTAACGAAGTCCAGTCATAATCTAAATTCGATATGTTATCATCTGTTGAACCGGACCCATCCAATATTACTGAAATTAAATTTGTGGAAATATCTTCTCCTGCATCCGCAACTGGCGCTTCATCAAATTTGAATTCAACTTCCAGCGTATCCTTGTCTTCATTTGTCCCATCGGATACAGTAAGTTCAAATCTCAAATCTTTATCAACTGTAAAAGCGGGGATATTAAAAGTGGCTGAATCTGACGTCCCATTTTCAATATTGGAGATGTAGCCATCCAAAGAGATCCAATTGTAAGCTAAGGATTCTCCATCCGGATCCAATGAACTGGAGCCATCCAGAATAAAACTTGCATTACAACCACTGCTCAATTCAAAATCATTTCCTGCATTGGCAAGGGGACACATATTTGCCAGGCAAGTCACTGTCACTGTATCATATCCGGAACAAAATCCGCTACCATCGGTGACCATCAATTCAATTCTGAAATCTGTATCTTCAGATAAATTAACTGGATGATTAAAATACGGATTGGATTTTGTTGATTGACTTGCTGAAATTGTAATTCCTGTGTCTATTACTGTCCATAGAAAATCTATATCGGTACCATCTTCTGAATCAAAGGAATTACCGCCATTTAAATAGACACGATAATCATCTCCATTTGCTATTAAATCACAAGCAGAAAAATTTGGGCCAGCATCTGCTACGGGAATATTGTCACTTAATACAGTTACAGTTACCGTATCTGTGCTAGTGTTTCCGCTACCATCAGTCACAGTAAGTGAAAAATAATAATCGTAATCAAAATCTGTTGGTGGAATTTCAAATATCAAGGTGTCTTCATCAAAATCTGTTAGGACTGCGCACCCATCGATAGCAAACCAAAAATAACTGAGATTATTACCGGTAGATTCTTTGCCATCCAAAATAACCGACTCTGTACACCCGGAACTAACGGTAATATCATCTCCCGCATCCGCAACAGGAGGATCTTGAGCTAATAGGAAATTTGTAAATAGCAGAATGAGTAAAGGAATAATTTTAATTTTTTTCATTAAAAGAGTCGTTTAAAATTCCAGTCCAATAGCGATCTGATTGGTCTGCTTTAATACATCATAACTCACGTAGGCGTAATCCACACGTAAGGCCATTCTGCCAACACGCAGGTTCACACCCACCCCCGCACTCAATCCTGCTGTGTCATGATTGATATGGCTGCCGGCACGGATAAATGCCAGATTTTCCCAGCCATACTCCATTCCCATACTTCCATAAACTATATAATCGCTGGGCTTGATTCCGTCCATACTCAAAATAAGCCTATGCTTATCGCTCTTCTTAAATGTACTGTTGGGACCCAATAGCTCATTTTCAATCCCTAACCGGAAAATAAGCGGTAAGGGGAATTTAGTCGTGATCCGTTCTAAACTCCCTTCCACATCTATGGTATCCGGAACTTGAACACCTAGATCCTCTCCTGCATATTCAACTTCAGGACCAAAATTTGTAATACTCATTCCTAAAATGGTACCATAGATCCCTGTATTAAAGTTGGATCCAATATCATAGGAAACTGCCTGCATTCCTGTCTCTGCAATCTTATCTCTAATATAATTGATGGAACCACCAATCTTTAACCGGTCTGTTAAGGAACGGGCATAAGTGGCACGGGCGGCCATAGAGATCACATTAAAATCTTCACCAGTCCCATCCGGAAATAATTCTGTTGTTACTTTCATAGGACCACTATCTAAATAGAAAAGGTGGAACCCTACAAAGTCCGATGGTCCAATCCGTGTACCATAGGTAAATACACCATGTTTAATACCGGCTAAATAATTGACTTGAGAAAAATAGACTTCACTCTTTTGGATAAAACCAATACTGGATGGATTATAGGGGATTCCGGATACACCACGGCCTGAAGCCACATTAGCACCACCCATTCCGATTGCTCTGGCAGAAGTCTCCAACTTTAAGAAACTTCCTGCAGCAGTGGCTACCTTGGTCACAACATCAGGAATATCTCTGTATTGACCAAATACAAAGGAGATAAGCAACAATAGCAATATGGATAAATTTCTCATCGAACCACCGCAAATTTACCGACATGGTCTTTTGTTTTTCCATCATCAAATTGGATAATATAGAAATACAATCCTGGAGCGATTTCAGGACCATCCTGATTATTACCAGAACGAAGATTCCACCAAGCATTGCCGTCAAATTCTTCTTCGTGATCGAAAGTGGTTACATGCTCGCCCGTGAGAGTATAAACCGAAATTCTACATTTTTTGGGTAAATGGGTAAATCGTATTTTTCGATTATTTTTTGATTCATTGAACCGAGAGCTTGCCTTATAGGGGTTAGGGACTACCTTAATGGTATCCAATTTGATTGTGTCAGCGATGCCCACTTCTCTCCCCAATGCGGACATATCTGAGAACCAATGATCACCATCTACAAAAAATTTCTGTGGGCTTAATACAAGTTTTTCCCCACCAGTCCACGGATAAACAAGGCTCCAGGGACTATCTATTTGGCCGTCCTCGGCTAAATCGTTATGTTTAGACAACGGAGTTGTCCCCGCATCCACAGGAAGAATGGCTACCCAAGACATTTGCTTATAAGACACTGTATCTCCAGTATCATAGGATTTGAGTTCATCATATTCCTTCA
>CAZCHA010000175.1:0-3273 GCA_964498175.1 uncultured bacterium | reverse complement strand
ATAGTCACGTATGCTTTGGCTGCATTTATGATAGGCGGCATCAGGTTGTCCCCGTTTTTACAGGCTTCCTGTATTTCAAATATTGTCTCCTGCACTTTTGTTTCATCACGGGAATTTTTCATGTCAGCTAATTTTTGCCGTTGGCCTTCGCCTGCTTCCGCACCAATTTCCAAAATTGGAATATCAATTTCTTCATCATCTTTCACAAACCGGTTTACACCCACCATGATACGTTGATTAGAATCCAGTTTGGCCTGGTAACTCGATGCAGCTCGTGCGATCTCACGTTGGAAATAACCTTGCTCAATAGCCGGTATCACACCCCCAATATTCTCAATTTCTTGAAAATATTGTTCTGCATCCTCTTCTATCTTATCAGTGAGTTCTTCAATAAACCAGGAGCCACCCAAAGGGTCAACCACATTAGCAACACCCGTTTCAAAAGCAATTAATTGTTGCGTTCGCAGTGCAATTTCTGCTGCTTTCTCTGTTGGTAAGGCCAATGTTTCATCCATAGAATTTGTGTGCAAACTTTGCGTCCCGCCCAAGACTCCTGCCAGAGCCTGGAATCCAGTACGAGCAATATTGATCTCGGGCTGTTGAGCAGTAAGACTGCACCCTGCTGTTTGGGTGTGGAAGCGCAATTTCCAGGATCTTTCACTCTTAGCTCCATACATATTTTTCATCCGCTTGGACCAAATTCGCCGGGCTGCCCGGAACTTGGCGATCTCTTCAAAAAAATCTAAATGTGAATTAAAAAAGAAGGAAAGGCGGGGAGCAAAATCATCTACATTCAACCCTGCTTCAATGCCATGTTCCACATAAGCAAATCCATCTGCCAGAGTGAATGCCAATTCCTGTGCCGCGGTAGAACCTGCTTCCCGAATGTGGTAGCCGCTAATGGAAATCGTATTGAATTTTGACATATGTTCGGTGCAATAGGACAGCATATCTGTAATGATACGCATGGATGGTTTCGGCGGGAAAATCCATTCCTTTTGAGCAATGAATTCCTTCAAGATATCATTTTGGAGAGTTCCACGGAGTTCATCCAATGGCACACCTTGCTTTTCTGCCACAGCAATATAAAAAGCGAGAAGAACAATAGCAGGACCATTAATTGTTTGTGAAACGGAAATCTCACCCAAATTGATACCATCAAAAAGAGTTTCCATATCTGCGAGAGAAGAAACACTGACGCCACATTTTCCAACTTCTCCTTTTGAATAGGGATGATCCGGGTCATATCCCATTAGGGTAGGCATATCATAAGCTACGGAGAGACCGGTTTGTCCCTTTTTTAATAATTTTTTGAAACGTTGATTAGTTTCTTCAGGTTTACCGAATCCTGCAAACTGGCGCATAGTCCAGAGTTTTCCACGATATAAATTGGGATGGACTCCTCGAGTGTATGGGAATTGCCCAGGGAATCCGATCTTCTCCATGTAATCAACATTTGGAGAATCAGGGAAGTAACACAGATCCAGTTCTTCCCCGGATAGGGTATCAAAATCTGCGTCACGATTAGACATAGACTTGGTGGTTTTATCCCACAGCTCTAATCCATCTTGAAATAGAGTTAATTGTTTACTCATGGTCTAAAATTACTTTTGTAACCTTCCAGTTCTGAAAATTGTCCAGCCTTCATATAACATCCATAAAATCAGGGTTGCTAATATACCATCTATCACCAATAAAAGTCGATTGTTCCCGAAGAAGGACTGGGCATTTACTGCCAGAGATGTGAGTGTGGTTATAGTAATAAAAATAAATGGGATGATCAGCGGTAAAACGGGTTTATTTTTTTTCCAAAAATAGATAGATAGCATCATTAAGGTCAAAGCTGCCAACATTTGGTTAGATGCGCCAAAAATGGGCCACAATACCCAACCTGCCTGTGTTGATTCACCAGACACAGGATCAGCAACATTCCATAAGGTCAGTGCTAGTGCCGGCAGAATGGCCAAAAATGTGGTATTATAACGATTTTTTAAAAATGGAATATCAATGGTTTGGCCCACTTCTGTGAGAATGAATCTTTGAATTCTTGTTGCTGTATCTAAAGTTGTTGCTGCAAATGAAATGACCAATACAGCCATGATTGTTTTAGCAAGTATTGGTGGAATGCCCAGAGACTGGATCAAAGCACCTCCACCTAATACAAAAGCTGTTGCTTTATTAGTGGTTGCATGGGCCCAAGTATCATAATAAATATTCCAATTAAGATTATCTACAGCACCTATGGAAGGTAGATTACAACTTGTTACCAAAGAAATTCCCGCCACTGCTGCAATAGTGGAAGCCAAGGCCAATGTCCCTTCTCCAAGCATGGATCCATACCCGATCATTTTTGTATCTTGAATATTAGATACTTGTTTTGATGTGGTACCGGATGCAACCAATCCATGAAATCCACTAATAGCTCCACAGGCTATGGTCACAAATAATAAAGGGAATAAACTTGGCACTCCCTCGCCTGCTGATCTAATCATGGGTGCTTCTACAACCGGTTGAGCAATAGCTATTCCAATAAAGATCAAGGCCAACCCAACAATCAATTGATGACTATTTATGTAGTCACGTGGTTGGAGTAACATCCAAACCGGAAGAAGGCTGGCAATCCCGGAATAAATAAATAGTAATATAATCCAAAGAGTAAATTGGGAAGCTTTGTCCATTCCAATGGCTTCGAATGAAAGTGGCGTGAAAGATCCGATATACACAAAAACATAAAGCAGAATTAAAGCAATGACCGATAGAATCAAAGCATCCATTTTTTTCCGATACAATAGAAATCCAACAGTGAGCGCAATAATTATTTCAATATTTACAGGTAGGACGGCTGTAGGAATACTCACAAAAAGCCCTGCAATTGCCATTGCAAAAACAGCCAGCACCAACCAACTTAACATCATAACAAAAATCAGGAACATGGTTTTTACACGCCTGTTGATAATGGTTCCGGTAATATCTGCAATCGTCTTCCCTTTTTCCCGAACAGATACTACAAGCGCACCAAAATCGTGAACGGCACCCATAAAAATGGTTCCTAAAACGATCCAAAGCGTAGCCGGTAACCATCCCCAAAAGGCTGCAATACAGGGACCAATAATAGGCGCTGCACCCGCTATAGATGTAAAGTGATGCCCAAAAAGTATCTCCTTTTTAGTTGGTACAAAATCTACTCCATCTTGGAACTCTTTTGCCGGAACATCTCCTGTAAAATCCTGGAGAGAATATATTTTAGTTGAAATATAAGATGCGTAAAACCGA
>CAZCHA010000174.1:0-3274 GCA_964498175.1 uncultured bacterium | reverse complement strand
TAGCAATGCTACCACCCAAACCGAGCATAGATAATTCTTTCTTAAATGGACTTAGTAATGTGGCAGATTCTTTACCTCGTATCCAAGTTGGTACTGCAACTTTTTCTCCTTTTACATTCTCAAGACCATCATTATTCATTTCTTTCAAAATCCAATTAATTGCGTTTTCAAGATTTTTTGACCCGCTTAGCCTTGGCCCAAAAGTATCACACATATAACCCAGACGATTGTATGCCGTGGAATCTGTTAACGATTTGGAAATAATTTTCAATGATGTTTCTACATATTTAGATTTGATTGATTCTCCAAATGATTGTGAGAGCATTACTGCTATGATAAGTATAATTTTCATTATATTCCTCTAATTTAATTATTTGAAAGGTTATGCTAATTTAGTGAATCACATGCTTATAAGATGATTAAGAAATAATAAAGGGAAATAACCCATTTCTCTTGAAGGTCTTCCCTTTTCGAAAGTAATACTTTCCCACTATTGTAGTGACAATTATCCATCATCCCACAAACAAAAAACCCCACGAATGTGGGGCTTGATCTCGTAGAGAGGGTAATTCTATTTAAGCAGTAATTATCCACCTTCTTGTTTTTTCGGGTCTACCAAACGATCCAAGGGGGGTAAATTGATTATTTCCCTACTAAAATAATCCGCAATAGTTGTAATAATATCACTGATACTGATCAAACCAACTGGTTTGAGATCATCATCAACAATTGGGACATGGCGGAAGCCACCGATATGCATTTTATTTAATGCGTATGCCAAAGGGTCTTCAGGTGACAAATATTCTGGACTCTCAGTCATAAATTCTTCTACAGTAACAAGATCCAGATCAAAGCCTTTACCGGTAACTTTAAGTAAAATATCCCGTTCTGTAAGAATACCGGTTAAAGATTCATTATCTACAACCAAAAGGCAATTCTGTTTTTTCTGCTGAAGTTGTTTCAGGGCATTTTTCATGCTAGTGCCTATTTCAGCAGTTAGAGGTGCAACCAAACCGAAAGTTGAAATAGGGGCCTGAATACGAACCGCTTCTTTCATTTCTGGTTCATCATCAGTTGTTTCGAGACCTTCTGTCCATAGGTCTTCATCTTCAGAATCAATATGAAAATTATAATACATGAACAGGAATATATAAGGTCAATTGATTAAAATCAACACTCTTAATCACTATTTATCTTTGGCTCTACAACTACAGCAGTCCCGTAGGCTAAGAATTCTGCCATACCGGACATTATAGTTGAAGTGGTAAATCGCAGGCAAACAATAGCATTTGCACCTAATCCATCAGCATCTATTTTCATACGATCTAACGCTTGTTCCCTTGACTCTGCAAGCATTTTTGTATACTCATGTACTTCTCCGCCGACAATATTTCGGAGTCCGGCTAAAATATCAGTCCCTATATGGCGAGCTCTAATGGTACTCCCCTGCACCAAACCTAAAGTACTTTTTATGTGATATTCTTCTAACTGGTCTTGTGTTGTAATTAGCATGGTTTATTTCTCTATTTTACTTGAATAATATTTATCTTCCTTATTGGTAAATCGATCAACTAATACCAGAATAAATAATGATGCAATGCCTGTTACGAATGAAGTTCGTATCCAAAATTCGGATGGCTTGAATATATCAATATATAGGTTCAGTATCTGAATAAAAAAGAGACCCAAACCAGTATAACCTACAATTCTTAATAATAGCCTGATAGTATTCATATTCTAAAGTTACACTGTAAATGCTATAAATATGGAAAAAAGTCGGGGTGGGGAGATTCGAACTCCCGACCTCGTCGTCCCGAACGACGCGCGCTAACCGGGCTGCGCCACACCCCGAATGATCATAGTAATATTTTTATAAGTACAAAACCACCGACTAATAACACAGTGAATGCTATAGCCAGTATATTAAAATATTTATCAATGAATTCACGGATGGGGTCACCGTACTTGTTAATTAATCCTGCGACAAGGAAAAATCGGGCACTTCTGCTTATTATACTTGCAATTATAAACAATGGAAAATTAACGTTAAATGCACCAGCGCTGATAGTAAACAGTTTGAATGGAATTGGTGTAAACCCTGCTGTAAAGACTATCATAAAATTATATTCATCGTACAATGCTTTTATTTTCTCAAAACCTTCATGTGAAAATCCAGGAATATAATCAAAAAATAATTGAGCGAGATTGGAAAATGAGCCAACTGTATTCCACCATGCCAACTGTCCTATTCCATAACCGATAGTAGCACCTATGATTGACCCTATACTACAGATCAAGGCGAATTTGAATGCTTTTTCACGCTTTCCCAATGCCAGGGGAATTAGTAATACATCTGGTGGAATTGGAAAAAAAGATGCCTCTGCTGTTGAAATTAGACCTAGAGCTGCAGGACCAGACGGTTTTTCAGCCCAGGATAAAACCCAATTGTATAATTGCTTAATGAGATTCATGTATATTAATTGTGGTAGAAAACACCAATTGCAGACATGACCTCACGTTGGAAAGTTCTTCCTCCTGGACGATTCACTAATCGACTGTCAGCCACCATTGCACTTGATCCACCACCATCTAAATTTAATGCTTCAATACAATGAAATTGTTTCATCATGATAGCCAACTCTTCTAAATACACACCACGACTATCTGGTTGTCTCCCATCGACAACCATTAAAATAAGTTGATTTTCTTTTGTATATCCTATTGCAGAACGTGGCTGTACACCTGCAATAGGTGTATTGAAAAATACTTCTTCTTCCACCGTAACATTAATCATTCCATTGGAAATTAAAACGGGTCCAGCATGAATTGCATCTCTCACATCCCAATACTCCGCTTGATTAAATGGAAGAGAATCTTTTGGTAATCCAGGTCGATTTTGAAGCGGTTCTTTCCACTCAAAAATGGAATCATTTTTTGTTGAGCACCATGCAATATCAACTGCTCCATCGTTCTTTATTCCAAAAGCACCACGGTTGATGAAATACCTCGAATGGTCCCTGATAATTGATGGGCTAGCAGGTTCTTCCAATTTGCCATTTGTTTTGAGCAATCCTACATGCTGTGTGGGGTCATTACCCATCATAAAATAACCACCATTCAATACGATTCGTGCACCTGAATGTTCTAGAAAATGTAGTGGTGTTTCTTTGCGATCTGTATCTGTGGATGACAAAATACCTGCTGAAATGTAATCTTGATCTAAATCAACCTTTGCTACCCAAGCTTTAAGCGGCATACTTTTATTGAATCCTTC
>CAZCHA010000173.1:0-3312 GCA_964498175.1 uncultured bacterium | reverse complement strand
TCTGATTTCATTGCAAGATTAAGCGTTAAATGAATATAAGAATTTTTAAATACAGATAAACTCGGACCGCCTGCGGTCTCGTATTGCACTACAAAATCATCCACGTATATTTCACGCCTGCTTCGGCCTCGAAAAGCACCTTCACTTGGAAAATTTAAAACACCATCTACTGGATCATCCCCATTAAACTGAATACCACGTTTGTCATGACACGATATTGTAAGATCAGGGGAAAGATTAGTAAACTTTTCGTACAACTTGATTCGGGAAAAACCATTCTGCCCATCAATCTCAATTTTCTGCGCAAGGTTTAACTCGCGAGTAATTTCCCGTATAACATTATTGCCATACTGTCGAAGGTCTTGCCTTACCGTATCAGCCTGATAATGAAGCATCACTGCCTGGGCCCCACTGGTCATTCCAAGTGCGATAATACTAACGACTACTATGGCTGCAGAAAGCTCAAGTAATGTCATCCCTTTTGATGTATGCTTAAAAACTTTCACCATTAAATCTCAAATACTGTCATTATTGTTGATAACTTTCTCTCTTGGACAACATCACCCGCATAGGATCCTGGAGGCGTTATAAATCGATCATTCCACCTTATCCTACATTCTAACTCATAACGAGTAAAATCTGTTGACCCAAAGTCATTAAAACGATCTAACCTATCTAAATCATAATATAATTTTGCTTGAAGAGAATTTTTTATTCCCCGACCTCCAACAAGGTAAATATCATCACCATCAGGATCACCAGCTCGTTCCGATGGAGAAAGGTTTCCATCGGCCACTCTACCTTTCCAATATTCCATATAATTTAATAATTCTTCTGTGGCACGCTCTTTGACATGCAAAGAATGCAACTCACTCCTGGCATGCACTACGCCCATTAAAAGGCCAATACAAGCAATTGAGATTATAACCGTAGCAGTCATTACCTCAATAAAAGTGATACCTTGACTAGTCTGCTTAAAATTCATGGTTTACAATACGTTTTGGGCAAATAGTTTTGGATTTTCAGCAATTCCTTGAGCCATTTTTCTTTCAATCTCTCCTTTTGATACAAGGCGCTGTAGGTCTTGGTCTAAAGATTGCATACCTTCTACACCTCCGGACTGAATTATAGATGGTATCTGGTATATTCTATCTTCGCGAATAAGGTTTCTGATGGCTGTATTTGCAATCATAACTTCACAGGCAGGTATTCTACTTTTTCCATCTTTAGTTTTTAATAATTTTTGAGCGATTACTGCTTCTAAACTTTCGGAAAGCATGGATCTTATTTGACTCTTTTGGCCTGAAGGGAAAATATCAATAACGCGGTCAATAGTTTTGACGGCACTTGAAGTATGCAACGTAGACAAAACCAAGTGGCCAGTCTCTGCCGCTGTCAATGCTAATGAAATAGTTTCAAGGTCACGCATTTCTCCAACAAGAATAACATCAGGGTCTTCACGCAATGCTGAACGCATAGCATTTGCAAAACTATGCGTGTTAGCGCCAAGTTCTCGCTGATTAATTAAACATTCCTTTGTGTGATGATAATACTCTACTGGGTCTTCAATAGTTATAATATGAGATTTCCTCTGAGTATTGATATGATCTACCATAGCGGCTAGAGTCGTACTTTTACCAGACCCTGTTGGGCCTGTAAGAAGTACGAGCCCACGATCTAACAATGCTAGATTTTTTAATACAGGCGGTATACCTAAATCATCGAAGTCTTTTACTACCTCTGGAATGGTTCTAAAAACACCTGCAAGCCCTTTAATTTGACTAAAAAAGTTTACACGAAAGCGACCTTTACCTTCCAGACTCGTTGAAAAATCAATCTCTTTTCGTTCTTCAAAAAGCTTTAGCTGATCCTGATCCATGACTTGAGGAAGAATAGATTCCATATCTTCATTTCTGAGAGGATCCATGTTTAGTGGTTTCATAGTCCCATTTATACGAACCATAGGGATGGACCCCACGCTCAAATGAAGATCCGATGCACCACTATCAACGGAATAAGCGAGAAGTTTATTTAAATCCATAAAGATTTATTCTCCTTCAGGGGATCCGTATCCTGTAAATTTCCCATTGTCTGCATCATAGATTACTTGATGACCTGCGCCACCCGACATTTCCTCAGTGCTTGTAGCTGTTATTCGACCACCCTGGTCACTTAATTGAATATCAAATGTCCATTTGAGCTTCGTTGACCGACTTACATCCAGCTGCCCTGCCTGTTCTAACTGGTCTGTCTCCGTTGGCCACTCACCCCGCGTCTGGTAAAACATTTTAGATGCATTATTTATATTAGACATCACCGTTCGTGCTTCTGATGCATAGGAACTTTTTACATAGTCTAAATAGGTAGGTAATGCAATCACAGCAAGAATTGCTACAATTACAACCACAACCATGATTTCAATCATAGTAAAACCTGATTGTGTTTTTCGTTTAAGGTTCATGACTTTTCGTCTCCTTATTTCAATTAAATTAGTGAGGTAAAATTATTTAGACATCTCCACACGGACGATGCACCCCTCCCAACTCAATTAAAAAACGAAAAAAAGTGTGATATTACTCACACTTTAAATAGGTTATTTCAGGTAGAGAATTTTATGGGTATCAAGAAAAGATAATGATGTGAGTCTTATAAAATAAATTCCTGTAGAAACACCCGAGCCATATTCATCTTTTGCATCCCAAATAGCACTATGATATCCACGCTTGGCTTCACCATTTTTAAGTGTTTTTATCAACCTGCCATTCAAGTCATACACAGCCAAATGAATTTGGCCAGTTTTGGGAATATTGTAGGAAATGGATACACTCGGATTAAAAGGATTTGGAAATGGAGAACCTAAGGAGAATTCAGAAGGGAATTGTTTATCTGAATTCAAGTCTAATAAGTCCGACAGCAAATATACAATGCCGTTGAATTCAATTTCTTCAAAATCATAAAGATGATCTATATCGTCACGATTAGGATATAAATCAATGATTTGGAAAGACGAATCCGATGTTACAGTTGGAGGCAGAATAGCATAATAATTGTAATCACCGTGGTAAATAGCCCTATCAACACCTGATCCCCCAATGAGTATATCATTTCCACCATAGCCAATAAAAGTATTATTTCCGTCTGTTCCGCTAATTTGATTGGAAAAATCATTTCCGAAAAAATTGATTGATTGATCTCCTGATGATTCAATATTTTTTAAATATTGGGAACGATACGTATAATCCAACCCTTCTTGGTTTATCATGAAAAAGTTGGAATTAAAGTCTTGGGGTAAAACAGCCGTGTACTCCCAAG
>CAZCHA010000172.1:0-3316 GCA_964498175.1 uncultured bacterium | reverse complement strand
CACCGCCTTCCCAATATTGTGGTGTTTTTTCCCAAATTTCAGTGGATGTTTTTTGAGCAACTTTCATTCTTCTTTGTTCACTCATTCTGCCCAGCTTTGCCGCATCATCCCCCGAAGTAAATGAGAGCAAGATTCCACGGGGTCCCGGCTGGTCTATGGAAAAATGATAAACACGGCGCAAAGGTGTATCCGTAAAAACACGTTGTCCGATGGAACCGGGTTCATCCCAAAAGCGACGATTGTACTGCATAGCAATTTTCATAACATGACCATAGGACTGGTTACGGATGCAATGCATTTTTGATTCAGAGAATAAGGGATCAATTTTCAACCTACGCAAGACCGAAAGTGGCATAGCCAGAACACATTTATTTCCTGAAATGGATTGACGCTTTTCATTTTCAAGAAAATGTATGGTAACCTGATCTTTCGCATATTCAATTTTCTGTACAGCTCGATTATAGTGAATATTATTGCCCAGTTTTTTTGCGAATGTTTTTGGCAATTGATCGTTTCCGCCAAAAATTCTGCCTTCCACTGTATTTTCACTGAAAGCCGATGTTTTGGAATTTGCCAAGACCATATTTAAAGCTGACATCTTAGTAGGTATAGTTGTGGATTCGGTGGCATTCGTGTATGTATAGAGATCAATAATATCTTGAGGCGCCCCACCTTTTCTTAATATTTCTGTTACAGATATTTTATCCAATGCCTGGATTTCGTTGGATGATTCTCCCAGTTCCTGCACCATTTTGATCCAGTCTTGGAGGTAGGCTGCTTCCTGGGCAAATAGTTTCCCCTGCTCAATACCATTATAGGGTAAAGCTACTTTTCCGGATTTCATATCTGCCATGGAAATATGCTGACCTCGCACATAAATCCCGTCATACTGTTTAGCAGGTAAAATGGGTAGAGAAAATTCTTTGGCATATTTTCGGACATGCTCATCACTGGAATCAACATATTCTGCTCCCATTTCCGCATATAGTCCATCTGCAAACGGATCCCGATATGTTCGAACCCGACCACCTGGTCGTGACCTAGCCTCCAATAATAAAACATTATAGCCAGATTCTTGAAGTTCATATGCACAAGATAAACCAGCCAATCCTGCACCAATAACTATAATTCTTTTATCATCACTAGAACCGCCAGTAGCCATCGTTATTGAATTTGGTAAAAATATACTCGCGCCTAATACAGCAGATGTTTTTAAAAAATTTCGGCGGTTGGTTTTATTTTTCATTATTGATCTTTTTTATAAATAGATGATTATAATGTTCCATGCATCTAGAATACATAGGTTTAAGTTCATCATTTAAATAAACTTCCTTTTCTGAATAAGGATTGAAACCTGTTGACTCTTCTACTCGGTTGTACCAATATGGCGCCCACATACCATCACTGTCACGTTTACCGGCGGGCCAATTCAGCATTCTTTCAGAAAATTCAATTCCAATTCTTTTACAGAGTTTTTTAAGCATCATTTCCGGATTTATTAAAATATCTTTTGCATCCAAAATTGGGGGTGTTTCTCCTGTCACATCTTCTACCCTTTTCAATAGTTCTGACTGCTGCTCGAATCCTAATAATCGTTCATTTTCTACCGGGAATCGTTTACCATAACTTGCAATAACTTGCTTGGGATCACGGATTAAAAAACAATTTGTTACACCTTTTATCCAAGATAGGTCACACCCTTCCAAATTATGTTGCGCCATCTGTTTCTGATACCAAACGGGTTTGCCATCAGGGATTTTTCCCGTGCAAATGTGAGCCACTTCTGCCCAATCTATGCTTTGGGACGCAATTATTTCTTCTTTCCCGGGATGATCTATTTTGGTCTTATATAAATAATGAGCATAAAATGGTTCATCTAATACGGCTGTATCATGCCTATTTTCAAATGACCGCATCATTGCTGTAGAAAGATTCCGCGGGCCGGACCACATGGCAATTCGAATACCATTCATGATACTTCTACCAATTTTTCAATATCCAAAGCATACCAGTTTTGCAAGGATTTCGTGATAGATCCGCGAGTGCCATCTCCGATAGTTTTACCGTCAACTGATATAACAGGAATCACACCTGCAAATGTACCGGTAACAAAGACCTCATCAGCAGTATGAACATCTTCTACAATAAAATTCTTTTCATAAACAGGAATATCGTATTCTTTACACAATCGGATGATGCAGCCACGAGTCACACCATTCAGACAGTATTCTCCGGTAGATGTCCATACTTCTTCACCTCGCACAATAAAAAAATTAGTCGAATTGCATGTGGAAACAAAATCATGTGGGTCCAACATGAGCCCTTCATCCACTCCCAACTGATCTGCTTCAATACAGGCAGCAATGCAATTATGTTTACTCAGCGAATTGATACGTGGATCCTGAATTAAATGATCCCGTTTGGTTTTTACAGTAGCTACAGTTAATCCCACTTTTTTTATTTCTTCACTAGCTTTTTTGTATTCCGGTATAATGACAACTGTCGGTTTACCCAAGGTCACTTTTGGATGCTGATATGGTGTTTTTTTAATTCCACGAGAAACAATGAGACGAGTATGGACATCAGAAACCATATTATTTGTATTTATTGTTTTTTGTAATGCTTCAGCCATTTCACTTTGTGAAACCCCGATATCCATAGCAATCGATTTCGCTCCTGAATAAAGTCGATCCAAATGATCATCCAAATGAATCAGTATCCCTTTATGGAGTCGAATTCCTTCCCATACACCATCACCCAGAAGATAGCCACTATCCATGACAGAAACTTTCGCTTCAGAACGATGAAAAAATTCACCATTTATATAAATCTGGATATCATTGTTCCGTTTATCAATATAATAATCATGTGTGGATGCCATTATTTTATTTCCTGGATTTGCCTTAATCTTTCAAATACAATAGCAGAAACGGCAGCGCTAACATTCAATGAATTTGTTTGACCCTGCATAGGAATCGTTGCTTTGAAATCGCAGGATTCCAGAACTTTTTCCCGGATACCTTTGCCTTCACTTCCAACGACGATGACCGTTTTCCCTTTATACTCAATCTCATGCCAGGGTTTCGCATCAATGCTGTTTTCCAGCCCCACGATCCAAAACCCGTTGTCCTTTAATTGCTTGAATTCATTTCTCAAATTGGTAACCTCGTATAAAGGTACATTTACGAAAGCGCCTTGGCTCACTTGCAAAACCGAATCTGTAACAGGTGCGGAATGGTGTTTTGGAATTATTACACCATGTATACCAGCACATTCTGCTGTCCGAATAATTTGCCCAAAATTCTGCGGATCTTCA
>CAZCHA010000171.1:0-3369 GCA_964498175.1 uncultured bacterium | reverse complement strand
CCACAAACTACAAAAGCATTGGGCTGCTCTATTAAATTCAAATAGGTTTTTTATAAATGGAACAAACATATTATTTGATTATTATTGGTGCTCTTATTCTAGAATATTCACTTTCTACGATAAGCTCAGTCTTAAATATGAATAGTGTTTCGGAAGATGTTCCAAACGGCTTTCAGGACCATTATGATCAAGAAAAATACGCCAAATCACAGGCATATTTAAAAGACAATACACGATTTGGTTTATTTTCCAGCACTTTCAGTTTGGCATTAACATTAATAGTAATTCACACTGGACTGTTTGGAATTCTAGATCAGTTTGTGCGAACTCAAACGGTTCATCCTATATTTAGTGGACTAATGTATTTTGGAATTATTTTTATTATCAATGATATTATTAATTTACCTTTTTCGCTTTACAGCACTTTTGTTTTAGAAGAGAAATATGGGTTTAATAAAACAACTTCGAAAACCTACGTATTAGATAAATTGAAAGGATATATGCTCACCATTGTGTTTGGAACAATAATCATGAGTCCAGTTCTTTACTTTTTTAATACCTATGGTGAGAATGGTTGGTGGATTGCATGGGGAATTATCACAGCATTTATGATTGCTATCCAACCATTGTTTGTGCATGTGATCGCACCCCTATTCAATAAGTTTACTCCTCTTGAAGAAGGGGACTTGAGAACAGCCATTGAAGCATTTGCAGAAAAAGTTAATTTTCCTATTGCTCGAATCGATATGATGGATGGCAGCAAACGCTCATCTCATTCCAATGCGTATTTCAGTGGATTCGGGAAATCAAGACGTATTGCATTATTTGATACATTATTGGATAAACATACAACTGAAGAAATTGTATCAGTGGTAGCCCATGAGGTGGGCCATTATAAAAAGAAACATATTATTACGGGAACAATTTTAGGAATACTAGAAACAGGTGTTATGCTTTTTGTGTTTAATCTTATTATGAATGATCCTGCATTATTTTCTGTTTTTGGTGTGGAGGCAATTTCCGTTTATGGAGGACTTATCTTCTTCGGAATGTTGTATGCACCTGTGAGTTTGCTTACATCTATTTTTACAACTGCCTTAAGCCGAAAAAATGAATTTGAAGCTGACGCATATTCTTTGGAGCATACTCAAAATAAGGAAGCATTGATTAGTATGCTGAAAGGATTAGCGGCCAATAACTTGTCGCATTTAACTCCCCATCCGCTCATGGTATTTTTATCATACAGTCATCCGCCTGTGATGGATCGCATTGCGGCAGTAAATAAGTAGGTAAAATATATTTTATTAATTAATCATGGAAAGTCCTGTAGTTATTTTATCGTTACCACTTATCTTAATTGTGGTAATGAGTTTAATTAAAATGGCCAAGAAAAAGAGGCCAGATGGAAAACCATGGTTTAGAATTGAAAAGGTAGAAGAAAATGAATAAACATCTTTCAATGAGATCTGGAAACCCGGCTCTTCAATCATCCACATTTAGGAACCATTTATCAGCCGTGACAGAAGGTACCATGACATTAAGCGGCACAGTTAATAAAACCGGAATTGGATTAATCTTAATTATTTTGAGTGCTGGTTATACGTGGGGAAATCCGGCTATGCATGGAATGGTGATTCCTGCCGTTATTGGCGGCCTTATTTTGGCAATGGTTACCATTTTTAAACCCACTTTGGGGCACATTACCGTTCCCATGTATGCAGTTGTAGAAGGAATTGTTCTGGGTGTGATATCAATGATCTTTGAACAAATGTATCCGGGAATTGTGATTCAGGCGATCTTTTTAACATTCGGCACTTTAGGCGCTTTATTGCTTGCTTATAAATCGGGCCTTATTGAAGCTACAGAAAATTTTAAACTGGGCGTTGTAGCAGCAACGGGCGGGATCGCTATTCTTTATGTCATAAATATGATTATGAGTTTTTTTGGTTCCGGCATTGGTGTAATTCATAGTAATGGTATGATGGGCATTTTGTTCAGCGGATTTGTAGTGGTGATTGCTGCCTTAAATCTTGTATTAGATTTCGATTTTATTGAAGAAGGTGTTGAGATGGGTGCCCCGAAGTACATGGAATGGTACGGCGCCTTTGGACTGCTTGTAACTTTGATTTGGCTTTATTTAGAGATTCTTCGACTTTTGGCAAAACTGCAGAGTCGTCGATAGAATGAGGCCTGACCAAAACTGAACTGAAACAGAATATAACCAAGATCAACAAACTGTGAATAACGTAAGCTAATTTCATCAATGAACACATCTCTTTTCACAAATGATGCAATTGTGTTTGGTATTCTCGTCAGCATATTGGCATTCGTTTTTACCACATCCAAAAGTGAAAATCCATTCTGGAAAAAATTCTATAAATTTATTCCTACACTCCTATTATGTTATTTCATTCCCTCCATTTTTAACTCTTTGGGTATTATCTCTGGGGAAGAATCTAATCTCTATTTTGTTGCATCCAGGTATTTACTTCCTACAAGTCTTGTTTTACTCACCATAAGCATTGATCTACCGGAAATCAAGAAACTGGGCCCGAAAGCCATCATCATGTTTTTAACAGCTACGGCAGGAATCATTTTAGGTGGTCCATTAGCAATCTTGATTGTTTCCGCCTTTGCACCAGATGTTGTGGGCGGCGTTGGCCCTGATGCTGTTTGGCGTGGCCTCACTACCGTGGCCGGAAGTTGGATCGGCGGTGGCGCGAATCAGGCAGCTATGAAAGAAATTTTCAATGTAAGTGATACCCTTTTTTCATCTATGATCGCTGTGGATGTGATCGTCGCAAATATTTGGATGGCATTTTTATTATATGGCGCTGGAATCAATGAAAGGATCGATGCCAAATTCCAAGCCGATAATTCTGCAATTACAGAATTGAAAGAAAAGATCGAAGCCTATCGTGCCCAGATACTTCGCATTCCTGATTTAACAGATACACTCAAGGTCATGACAGTGGGATTTGGTGTTACTGCAATTGCACACCTAGGTGCGGATAATATTGCACCTTGGATTAGTGAGAGTGCGCCGTGGCTGGCAAAATTCAGTCTTACTTCAAAATTTTTCTGGCTCATAGTTTTGGCGACCACGTTTGCGTTAGGGCTCTCTTTTACAAAGGCAAGGGAATTGGAAGGTGTTGGCGCATCTCGTTATGGAAGTTTGTTCCTTTATATTCTTGTGGCTACTATTGGAATGAAAATGAATATAATAGCTATTTTTGAAAATCCTGGTTTGTTTATTGTTGGTTTAATCTGGATTGCCTTTCACGCCATTCTGCTTATCATTGTGGCAAAAATCATTCGTGCACCATTTTTCTTTTTGGCTGTAGGGAGTCAGGCGAACATTGGCGGCGC
>CAZCHA010000170.1:0-3411 GCA_964498175.1 uncultured bacterium | reverse complement strand
TGCCGCCTATCATTTTCAAGATGGGTTCAAGGTTGATCTCAAATCCACAAACATTATCTATATCCAGATCCATTTTTTGAATCCAGTGAGACGACAACCTCCCCATAGCACCCACATTTTGTCGATTGATTAATATCGTTTGTGCATAGTCAAATCCAGGATGGTCTTCCCTTTTCAGTTCAACCCGCATCCGATATTTGGAGCCGAATAAACCGCATATATATCCTTTCAAAGTAAATAGATCTTCTTCGGATGCATCGTTATGAATAGATGCTGGTTCTTCTTCCCCTAAAATAATACCAGCTAAATGCCGATATTCATGTATTCCTTCAATTCCATCAGATGTTTGTTCATGTACATTGGCACATTCAAAAAGCCTGATACTGGGTGATCCATTTTTTATATTAAAGTCAGCCGCTTTCATAAGCCCAGGTAACAGAGTTGTTCGGAGATAAGCCATTTCCCTGTTCAATGGGTTCATCATTTTTACCGATGTTTTTCCGGATAATCCCGATACATGTTCATTTTGTAAAGAATTAGAATAAATCTGGTGAAAACCAAAGCCGGCCAGGGTAGACCGAATTGGTTCAATCTTAGCTTCCGGATCAGGCTGTTCATAACGATACTCACCATATATATTTTCATCAGCAGGAATTGCATCAAACCCTATCATACGGGCAATCTCTTCGATGATATCAATTTCTCTTTCTATATCTGGCCGATAAGATGGCGGTGTGCATGTCCAATTATCCCCCGTTTTTGTATACTCAAAATCAAGTGCTTCCAAAATACGATTAATATCCGCAGTATCGACTTCAATGCCCATGATCAGATCTAATTCAGATCTTCTCAAAGTGATTTCGGTAGCTGTGATTATTTTAGGGTATTCGTCCACCATATCAGAGACCAATTCTCCACCAGCTAATTCCTGTAATAGAGAAACTACACGGCAGAATCCATTTACTGCACCATCAGGATCTGCGCCACGCTCAAATCGTTTTGATGCATCCGTGCTCATTTGCAGGTTTTTTGCATTCTTTCTGGTAGTCACAGGATCAAAATAGGCACTTTCGACTAATACTGTTGTTGTTTCATCTGAAACTGCTGTGGAGAGTCCACCCATAACGCCTGCCAGGGCAACTGCTGTTTTTCCGTCGGTAATAAGTAAATTAGTTTCACTTAATTCATGATCTGCTTCGTCTAAAGTTGTGAGTTTTTCACCCTTTTTTGCACGACGTACTAAAATCTCTTTTTGATTCAGTTTATCATAGTCAAAAATGTGGGTTGGGTGCCCCATTTCAAGTAAGACATAATTGGAGATATCCACCAAATTATTAATACTTCTTTGTCCAGCAGCCTTCAGTTTTTCAATCATCCATTCTGGACTTGAACCCACCTTTACATTTTTAACAATTCCCCCTATATATCGAGGGCAATCATCTGGATTTTCCATGGAAATGGATAAAGATTCGCTGCCTTTAGTTTGGGCTGATTCAATAGCAAGCGGTTTGAATTCACGATTAGTTGCAGCAGCAATGTCTCTTGCTACGCCTTGATGAGAAAATGCGTCCGGTCGGTTCGGAGTAATATCTAATTCTAGAGATAAGTACTTATATCCATAGGCTGTCATGAAATCATCCCCAGGATTCAGATCATCCGGCAAAACCATAATGCCTTCATGCTCATCGGTAATTTGCAATTCTCTTTCAGAACAGATCATCCCTGACGACTCCTGCCCTCTAATCTTAACTTTCTTAATTTTAAAATTTCCTGGTAAAATTGCGCCAATAGTTGCAAAAGCAATATTTTGTCCAGCTTCTACATTTGGTGCCCCGCAAACAACTTGATGGATTTTTTTGCCGTCATTAACGGTACAAAGTTTTAGTTTGTCAGCATCCGGGTGTTTTTCGGCTGTGTCAACATGAGCAATAATAACCCCCGGGAGATCGCCAGGGACACCTACAACTTCAGCTTCTAGACCCGTTTTAGATAATAATTCAGCTAACTTATCCGGTGTTTCCGTAACGTCAACAAATTGTTTTAACCAATCAATGGAAACAATCATGAGAATTGCTCCAGAAAGCGAACATCACCATTGTAAAATAAGCGTATATCATTAATTTTGTATTTCAGCATGGCAATCCGTTCCACACCCATACCAAATGCATATCCATGCCATTTTTTACTATCATAACCCACATTATCCAAAACAGCAGGGTCTACCATACCACACCCTAGAATTTCCATCCACTCTTGTCTTTCATCATCCCATATGTCCACTTCGGCGCTGGGTTCAGTAAAAGGGAAATAAGATGGTCGGAATCGCATTTTTTTATTGGCTCCAAACATCTGTCGAACAAAAAATTCAAGACACCCTTTCAACTGTCCAAATGAAACATTCTCATTGATATAGATTCCTTCCACCTGATGAAATAGGCAATAGCTCTTGTATCCGATAGCTTCATTGCGATAAACACGACCCGGTACAATGTATCGAATAGGAGGATCTTCATTTTCCATCAAATGAATTTGTCCATTTGATGTATGTGTTCTTAAAACAGTTGTTGGATCAATAAAAAAAGTATCCTGCATATCTCTTGCAGGGTGATGCTCTGGAATATTCAGAGCAGTAAAATTGTGAAATTCATCTTCTACTTCTGGCCCGTAAGCCACGTGGAAACCGATAGATTTGAATATATCTTTAATCTCTGAGAGTGTTTGCTCAAGAATATGGATAGAACCAATTCTTGGAGTTTTTCCTGGCAGAGAGAGATCAATGGACTCATCTTCAGCAGTTTTCTGAGAAGCAGCTATGGATGCTACTTTCTCATCAAATTTATCTGTGAGATTTTGTTTTAAAATGTTGAGATCTTTACCCAGTGTCGGACGTTCTTCTGGTGTAGCTTTCCCCATAAGAGCGAATAATGCCGCAACTTGACCCTTGCGTCCTAAATATTTAGAACGGAGTTCGTCTATGTCCTTTGGATTTTCTGGGAAGGATTCGAGATCGGCCAGGAACTGTTTCCTGACCGACTCGAGTTGTTCCAACATTGACATTTCAGTTAGACTGACGCTGTCAAATCAGTAAAGGCTTGCGGATCATTCACCGCCATATCGGCCAGAATTTTCCGATCCAAGTCAATACCTTTGGTCTTCAGACCATTTATAAAAGCTGAATATGTTGTCCCATTGAGCCTGCAAGCTGCATTGATACGGGTGATCCACAGTCGGCGAAACATACGTTTACGCTGACGCCTATCGCGATAGGCATATAGCCCTGCTCTGACCACTGCATCTTTTGCAGATTTGAAAGTGCGGCTCCGGGCACCATAGTAGCCTTTGGCCTGCTTGACGATTTTCCGATGACGACGATGTCGTGGTACGGAACTATTTGCTCTTGGCATTTGTTAT
>CAZCHA010000169.1:0-3421 GCA_964498175.1 uncultured bacterium | reverse complement strand
CTGGAACATCTAGACCCAGAGCCTGGTAGATTAGAATTTGTTTAGGTGTATTCGCCATATGATCTTCTCCTCGAATCACGTGTGTGATACCCATGTCACTATCATCCACCACATTGGTTAAGTTGTAGACAGGGCTACCATCTGACCGGGCAATAATAAAATCATCTAACTCAGAATGAGAGACCGTAATCGAGCCATAAATGAGATCATCAAAGATGGTTTCTTTGCCTCCGGGAACCTTCAATCGGATCGTGAATTCTTTGCCCTTTTCCATCTCGAATTGGATGTCTTCTTCAGAACGATCACGCCATAAGCCAGAATAAGAATAAGATCCGGTTTTGGCCCGAATCTTTTCTAATTCATCTTTGGATGCGAAACAACGATAAGCATTTCCAGACTCCAATAGAGATCGAATTGCTTTTTCGTACCCATCAGTCCGTTTAGATTGATAAACAAGGTCATCATCCCACGTAAGTCCTAGCCATGTCATAGACTCACAAATCTGGTCTGTAAATTTCTTTTTTGATCTTTCAAGATCAGTATCTTCTATTCGAACTAAAAATTTCCCTGAATTTTTCCGGGCGAATAAATAATTGAATAATGCAGTCCTTGCTCCTCCAATATGGAGTTGTCCGGTGGGACTGGGTGCAAAACGGACGCAAGGATTCATTAGATTATTAGATAAAATTGGATTAAATATAAAAAGAAATTACTGGATGTAATGAAAGCAAAAAAGACCAGACTTTAATTTGACTTTTTTCTTTTGCGGAGGGCGAGGGATTCGAACCCGTGTTTTCCCTCTCTAAAAACACGATTTGCGTGTCTCCAATAATTTAATTATTTAAAAAAACTTAGCCTATACGTATAATATATTTTTAAGTTTATTTCTATAATAAATTAATTGTTTACGACTTAGATTATTTTTAAAATTAGTTATGTATAAATTTATTACAGTAAAGGGAAATTGCAATTCACCATATAACATAAGTGATGCTGAAGAACATTGTGACAAGATGGACTCTGAGGGATATGAATTTGTTCAAGCATATCAGTCGAACATGCAACAATGTGGAAATAGTAATAGCTCAGTTCTAGTTTTAATTTTTAGAAAAAAATAAACTTCAAGAATATAAAAAGTATTAGTGGTGGAGAGTTCTTGCCCTTCTCGCATCACCCCCATTGCGATAAATATCATAATCATTTAATTTGGTTTTTTGAAAGACCTTTTTGTTTAGGCTGTCTATGCGCCTATTTAGGTATTTTTTTAGGTTTATGTTTTGGGTTTTATATAGAGTGGAATACACGCTCAGAAATTTCATGGGCTTTAATTTTTCTCGCAATATTATTGCCAAGCTTTCTTCAACCATGGTTACAAATTAAAATCTATAAAGTAATATCTAGAACCCTACTTGGAGTTGCGGTAGGATTATCCTTACACGGCATTTTTAAAATTGAAACTGAAATTAGTAGAATATTATTTATTATAATATATTTAAGTATAGCCTTTAGCTTGTACAAACTTTTTATATTTATCAGGAATTCAAATTTGGATAACCCATGCAATGATTGTGAATTAGGTGTATACCCCACATGCGATTGGAATCTAAATAGGCTAATCCAAACCACAGGAAATCAAAAATTAATTAATGATATTTTTCCTTCATCAAATAATTCACCTTAATGTCGAATTAATTCTTTTGAACTAAGTGAATTATCAATATTGATAGACCATTACAATTTAGAACAGTGTATAGTCTGATTGTTCCCCTAGCTTCCCCTAATAACATAGATTGTCGTAGAATTAATGAGAATCAATAAGTGGCTAAAAAGTAGTTTGTCGATCAGAAACCTCCTATTCTAGGTGCGGAGGGGGAGGGATTCGAACCCCCGAAGGGTATGAACCCTTGCTGGTTTTCAAGACCAGTGCATTCAGCCAGACTCTGCCACCCCTCCGGGTGTGTATAATTAAGTGCGGAGAGAGTGGGATTCGAACCCACGGTACGCGTAAACGCACACACGCTTTCCAAGCGTGCTCCTTAAGCCACTCGGACACCTCTCCAAAAATATTTTTAGTTAATAACTGTATCCAACGATACTAATCAGAAGTTTCCAGAACTTCGTCACCTTTTTGTTCTGGTATATCCTCCTCAGATTCACTTAAATCATCATCGGAAGGAGATTCATCATTTGAGTCAGAATCTGAAGATTGATCTTCAGTCTTTTCTGTTTCAGATTCAGGTGATTCTTCAGCTACTGGTTCATCAATTGAGTTTTCTTTCGAACCATCCGAATCTTCTACATCATCTTCTTGAGTGTCAGTTTGTTCATCCACAACAGTATCAATAGTCTCATCAACTGTTTCATTAGATTCAACCACCGCATCTTCTACAGGTACTTCAGGCGTATCTGCTACTTCGAATTGTGAAAGGTCAATATCAACTAAATTGGCAACTTCATCCATACGCTTAAGTGCTACGTCAAGTTGCTCGCCCTTTTTGGAACGAACCATTTGCTCATTAAATCGCCACTGTCCGGTTTTTTCGGACTTTACACTTTTTACGTATTTAACATAAACAGCTTCTTTTTCTTTAGATCCTGTAGCTTTATCTGCGAAACTTTTTTGTTTTTTTGCCATTTTTTAAAATCTCCTGGGAATTAAGCCGGCGAATTTATATACCAATCAGTTTAAACTCAATGGTTATGAGTTGATTCACCCTGCTCTTTTTCCATCATTTTAGCAGTAGCCAATTTTCTCATATCTACTACATTGTCATGTTCATCCACTATTTCTACACCCAATAATGTTTCAATTGCATCTTCCAATGATATCAACCCCGTAGTCGTTCCAAAATCATCAGTCACCATGAATATCTGTTGACGACGTTTGACAAATTGATCCAGTACATCGGACACAGATTCCCTTTCCTTCACTGTATGAATTGGTTTCATCAATTCACTCATTTTAATATGAAACCGATCTTCAGCTTGCTCATTCACCAAGGTGTATCGATTAACTAATCCTATTACATTATCTAAATCCTCATCAAAAACGGGAATCCTGGAAAAAGCAATAGGGGAATGTTTTTCAACTACCTCACCTACAGTGTGATTCTGATTGAGTGCAAAAACTACTGAGCGGGGCGTCATTACTTCTTCAATTGCAATATCGTCCAATTTCATAAGGTTTTCAATGATATCCCCTTCTTGTTCATCTATAGCTCCCTCGTCTTCACTAATTTCTGCCATAGCAAGCAACTCTTCTCGAGATGCCTTTGATTCTCCACCATTTTCACCGGAATGAATCAAGCCAGCCATAAATTCAGATAGAACCACAAAGGGATATGCAATGATCATAAGAAACCTAATAGTATAGGCCGTAAAAGATGCCAGAGATTTATTATAAACAGCACCAATTGTTTTC
>CAZCHA010000168.1:0-3431 GCA_964498175.1 uncultured bacterium | reverse complement strand
GCACTAGCCCCATAAAAAGTCCACCCATGGCTTTAAATAAAAGTTGTGGATTAATTTGGGGAAATTCACCAGCTTTTATTCCATCATCCAACAGCCCCTGAATTGTACCATACATTCTATTTTGATATCGTTTCCATGGTTGCTCTTCGAATGTGATTACTTTAGGTGCATTGAATAAAAACTCGAAAAGACCCGGGCGATTTCTTGCATTTTCTGCGATTTTTAATAACACGTTACTAAAAGTTTTCCGTGGACTTTCATCACCAGATATTACAGGTTCCAAACTCGCCCATAAGTCTTTCCAACCGTTTTCTAAAATGGCGGCAAACACTTCTTCTTTAGAATGAAAATAATAATATAACGTGGCCTTACCGAAGCCAGATTCAGAGGCGATTTCGTCCATAGTTGCCCCCTCCAATCCCTTGGATTTGAACACTTCCAAGGCTCCAGTAAGAATACGATCTTGGCGCATTTGTCTTTCTTCTAATTGTCTTTGGGAAACAGGCATAATTGAAAATATAGTTTAATATTCGAATGATAAGTCGAAAATTAAAACGATATCTGAATTCAGTCAATAATTCTTATAGTTACTTTTTGAGATTATAAGATGTGTTGAATATTTTAAATAGTGAAGGTGATTTAAAATAATCCTGTGGGCACAGAGAAAAGTTAACCCTTCTTAAGGAGGAGATCATATAAGCAAACCGCTACAATTAAATAAAATGTTAGATAAGTCAATATTCCAAAGACCAATGTAGCTAAACTGAATAAAGGAGAATAATAACGGATTCCCCAAATAGATCCAAATGTACCAAGTACAGAAATAAATGGCTCAATCATCAGAAACGTTTTCCATCCATTTGTAATAATAGAATTCATATAGAAAATTGCACCTAGAAAAAAGAAGATGAAGGATAAAGATATCAAATGTGTATGCGTTGTGAGTAACATGCCTTCCATTTCTTTAGGATATTTATCAGGAATATCCAACTCATCTCCTAAAATTGAACCAGCATAATGTTCAGTAGTCCCATCTGCTGTCATAGCCGTGGTTCGGTTTACATAAACCAATCCAATAGACACACCAATGGTTAACACTAACAAAAATGCAGCAAGGAAATATCGAACTTTTTCTGGTAATTCAAATAATCGAGGAAGAGAGTTATTCATTTTTCTGTTTAAATAAATATTCAACAATAATTGTACTGCGATGAATCCCTCGAGTCACAGCATTTACAGAGATGGTAGCGCCGCTGATCCCATCAATATCGGGCCCAATTTTATAGTCTGATTCCCATGATTTACCAAAAAACTGATTCAACCAATATTGGTTCGAGACTTCTCCACCAATGGGTTCGCGATATTTTATAATATGTGATTCTTCTACCATTCCCTGGCTATCAAAGAAAACGGCATATGTGATGGGTTGGGATTTACCTTTGACATTATCCAAGTAAGCCAATCCGATCATTTTTTCATTCCTTGAAATTTCCCATATGTAGATCTGATCGCGCATAAATCGAAGTTGTGACCTTTTTTCCGCTGTGGATTTAATTTCATCAGGAATAGGAAATTTTTTAAATAAAACAGAAATGGAATCTCCATAATGATCATAGATCAAAGATTCTGTTTTTTCTTTCAATCCAGCGGTTAAAGTTGGGACCCACACCACCAGACCTAAAAAAACAATGAGATGCCTACATAATCGTTTATGTAACATTAATTTATATTGAATATTGAACCGTTACTGAATAGATGACTTATTGATTATTAGAAATTATAACCTATACCTACATTTATTAGTTTCTTTGAATCATCTATTGACTCAGTCTTATGAGTGCCATAATCAAATTTAAATGCCACATTTGAGATTGGCCAAAAGGTTAAACCAAATCGTTGAATCGAGTAATGTTTATCTGGGTTTACTATACCATCAGTGGTGCCACGATTATAATCAGATATCCGCAACCAAGGCATCAATTTTCCGTCCAGCCCCGCCAACCCTGCAACATTGTATCCAACATCTAAATAATATCCGCCACTGGATGTATAATTGTAAGGATTATTTTCATAGGAAATATTTCCATATTCCAAAACTGCATAAATATTGTTTGCATCATATCTTAGGTTAGCTTCTGCTAAACCAAATGAAACCGTTGAATCAGGATCATTGTTAATGGGTGCATTATTCATGGTATAGGATCCACCTATACGTAGCCCCGCAATTCCCGTGTAATTCAAAGAAATATTTTTAACCCAATCATAAGCAGTTGTTTTATAGCCTTTCCCACGACCACTTCGAATACCAGCACCAATTCCTTCACCTTCCATATCTTCCATTAATGCAACGCGCCAGTTTAACCCTGACATGGAACCATAAACTGCGAATCCATTACCAAACCAAGTGGTTGGAATAACATATTTATTGTATTCAGGACGCTCAACGCTCACGAAAAGAGGGGGCTCGTGATATTCATTTATCAAACCAACTGATAGTAAGATTACACCTGCTTGAAACCCAAACTTTTCAGTGTGATAATTCACAAATGCTTGTTCCAATTCGAGTTCGCCCTCACCATCAGCAACAAAATTATGTTCTAATTCAACTTCAGATTTGAATGTCCATTTTTCTGTCCAGTTATATCCGTAATAGATAATGAACCGATGGAAATCCAAAGTAGCCGTTGTTTCATCTGCACCGGTTTGAGTACGGTTATAATGGAGTTCACCATAACCGCCAATACTGTATCCCGGTTCAAAAAAGTAGTCATCTTGTGACATAACCAAACTGAAAACTGCTATGGCTAAAATCAAAATATGTTTCATTTTTTCAATACTTAATATTTATATATTATTAATGTTATTGAGTCTGATTCTCATTATATATTATATAGAAAAAACTAACATCACAAGTTTATTTTATATCAATATAAATTATTTAAAGTGATTTTCTATTTGATTGTGGGAAGGACAATATGGGTATTGATGGTTAAAAAAATTCAATTATAAACCATTTAATTTGCCAGGTGAGTCATTCTTTTCTTCAGGCCGACCTTCGCAGGAAATAAATGTCATTCCAGCCAAGGTAATTAAACTTTGGATACGGAATTTGCTTCTATTCATTTCAGACATTTAATATTATCTATAGAGATATTTTGAAGTTATTCTTGAATCCCAGTACATTCCCACTTATTTCCAAATGAAAAGATCACTTATAACCCTCCTTTCCCTTTTTTCATTGCGCGCAGATATTGTCTACGAATCTGGTGATTTAATTGAATTTTTCGGTGGAACTGCACCTGAAAGTGCCTATAATAATTGGGTTAGTCATGTAACGGAAGGTATCGCAAGTGAGGCATATAACGATTATGGTCCCGAATGGTTAGATGTGCAAACTAATGGTTTTGGACATTATAAAAAATTATCTGAAT
>CAZCHA010000167.1:0-3440 GCA_964498175.1 uncultured bacterium | reverse complement strand
GGGAAAAGTCCTTACATTTTGTCAGTACGAATAAATATAAATAATTTGAAATAACTGGAGAAGACCATGGCTAAAAAAATAAATAGACGAGATTTTATTAAAACAACTGCAACTGCCAGTGCAGCTGCTACGGTTATGCCCACATCTCTTTTTTCATCTCAAGCGAACAAACGGGTTAAAATAGGATTCATGGGAACAGGCATGCGTGGACAATGGGTTCTGATGTTGGCAGCAAAATACCCGGAAGTAGACATTCCTGCTATTTGCGACATTGATGATGGCATGATTGAAAGTGCATTACAGATTCTGAAAGATGCTGGGAAACCGGAACCTCATGTTTATAAAAATGGGTCCGAAGATTTCCTGAATATGGTTCAAAATGAAACTTTAGATGGTGTGTATATTGCCACACCTTGGGAATGGCATCATCCCATGGCCATAGCCGCCATGAAAAATGGAATGCATGTGGGAACGGAAGTTCCTGCAGCGCTCAGTGTTGGTGATTGTTGGGATTTGATAAATGTTTCCGAACGGACTGGCAAACTCTGTATGATTATGGAAAATGTCTGTTATCGCCGCGATGTGATGGCAATCTTAAATATGGTTCAGCAAGGGATGTTTGGTGAACTGCTCCATTGCCAAGGTGGCTACCAGCATGACCTTCGTCATGTAAAATTCAATGACGGAATAAATCCCTATGGCGGCGGCGTGGAATTTGGCGAAAAAGGATTTTCCGAAGCTAAATGGCGAACTCAACATTCTGTGGATCGAAATGGAGATCTTTATCCCACCCATGGACTAGGTCCCGTTAGTACCATGCTTGATATTAATCGCGGAAACCGAATGGTGCATCTTACATCCACAGCCACCCAAAGCCTTGGTCTTCATAAATACATTGTAGACCAAGGTGGTCCAGATCATCCAAATGCAGATGTGGATTTTAAGTGTGGTGATATTGTAACGACGGTGATTAAATGTGCTAATGGTCAAACCATCATTTTAAGCCATGATACAAATAACCCACGGCCATACAGCTTGAATTTTCGTGTACAAGGGACAAATGGTATTTGGCAGAAAGATGCCCAATCCATCTATATCGAAGGAACAAGTCCTGAACCACACCGCTGGGAAAATGAAGATGTGTATTTGAATAAATATGATCATCCGCTTTGGAAACGATTTTCAGATGCGGAAAATACAATTAGCCATACAGGCCATGGTGGTATGGATTTCTTCATCGTCCGAGCATTTATAGAAACATTAAAAGGTGCGGATCCCGTAATTGATGTTTACGATGCTGTGAGTATGAGTGTTATTAGCCCACTATCCGAAAAGTCTATTCGATTAGGAAGTACAGCTGTAAAGATCCCAGACTTCACTCGCGGTAAATGGGAAGAAAGTAAACCAATCTTTGGGTTAACAGCGGAGTATTAAATGCTGTTATCAACACTAGATTGGATCATCGTTGGGGCCTACTTTATCCTTTCATTAGCTGTTGGACTTTGGGCGTCTAAGCAAGCTGGCAAGGATACAAAATCATTCTTCCTGGCTGGGCGCAATATGCCTTGGTGGCTTCTGGGAGTCAGTATGGTAGCCACAACTTTTTCTACAGATACACCAAATTTGGTGACGGATCTCGTTCGTCAGAATGGTGTTTCGGGCAATTGGGGATGGTGGGCATTTCTGCTTACGGGAATGCTAACTGTTTTTATTTATGCAAATTTATGGCGTCGGTCCGGAGTCCTGACAGATATTGAATTTTATGAGCTCCGGTACAGTGGAAAAGCAGCCGCATTTTTGCGCGGTTTCCGCGCTTTATACCTGGGATTGGTTTTTAATGTACTTGTCATGGGTGCCGTTAGTTTGGCCGCAGTAAAGTTCGGAGAAATTGTTTTGGGAATACCGGGATGGTTAACGCTGACCATTGCCGGGTCAATCACATTGGCTTATTCAATGGTAGGTGGGCTTAAAGCTGTAATTATAACAGACTTTGTTCAGTTTACTTTGGCGATGATCGGTTCGGTTTGGGCCATGCTTTATATTTTAGGTCTCCCTGAAATCGGAGGGCTTTCAAATTTAATTTCCCATGTAAATGTATCCGATAAATTGGCGTTATTTCCAGATTTTTCTGATCCGAATAATTGGGTACCAGTCTTATTGGTCCCTTTAGCTGTTCAATGGTGGGCAAGTTATTATCCTGGGGCGGAACCGGGCGGTGGCGGTTACATTGCCCAAAGAATGTTCTCTGCCAAGGATGAGAAAAATGCCGTTGGGGCCACTTTTATTTTCAATGTTGCCCACTATGCCCTGCGTCCCTGGCCCTGGATTTTGATTGCCCTGTCTTCGTTGATTATTTTCCCTGAATTGTCGGATATTGAAAAAGCATTCCCGAATTTACCGGCGGATAAATTGGGACACGATGTGGCTTATCCAGCTATGCTGACGTTGTTGCCTTCTGGGTTGTTAGGTCTCGTAGCTGCATCTCTCATTGCGGCATTCATGAGTACCATGAGCACTCAATTGAATTTGGGTGCCAGTTATTTAGTGAATGATTTTTATCATCGCTTTTTTAAGCCCAATGCATCAGAAAAAGAATTGGTCTTGGCTGGGCGTTTATTCACAGTTGTTTCTATTATTTTAGGCGGAGGACTCGGGCTCCTGCTCACCAGCGCCGGACAGGCATTTACACTTTTATTGATGATCGGCGCCGGTACAGGACTTATTTACATTCTACGTTGGTTTTGGTGGCGAATCAATGCATACACCGAAATTGTAGCTATGATCAGTTCAATTATTATTGCCGGCTATTTTAATTTTGGTGATTCAGCGCTGGAAGGTTGGCAAAAGATTGTTATTGGTGCATTGCTCACGACCATTGTTTGGATTGCTGCCACTTATTTCACACCACCTGATGATGAAGATACACTCCGAGCCTTCGTGAAAAAGGTGAATCCTGGTGGTCCCGGCTGGGCGAAATATTCAGATGGAGTATCCACGGAACCTTGGCCTGTCCCAAATGGTATTTTATGTATGGTATTAGGTTGCTTAGGCGTGTACGGATTCCTGCTGGGTGTGGGACAATTGATCTATGGTCATATTGAGTCTGGTTCATTATTTATTGTACTGGCAATAGTTTCTTCAATTGGATTGTTCAAAATATGGAAATAAGTACACCTGGTAGAATTTGTTTATTCGGTGAGCATCAGGATTATCTTGGACTCCCTGTCATTGCCATGGGTATTTCACTCCGCGCCAAAATTAGAGGCGAAAAAAGATCGGATAATCAAGTTATCATTCATAAACCGGATTTGGCTGAAACAGAAACTTTTTCCTTGGATGACTTGAGCTACACCAAATCACGGGATTATTTCAAAAGCGGTATTAAAGTTTGCAAGAATGCGGGGCTCACATTTTCAACCGGATTTGAGTGCGAAGTCACC
>CAZCHA010000166.1:0-3445 GCA_964498175.1 uncultured bacterium | reverse complement strand
GATAAGTTCCCTTTTGTCTTTGTCTGCATCATATTCAAAAGATCAATATAAAAAGTTGCCTGATCCAAGTTTTGCTCAACTTTATCCGTCATAGGATTTTTCATTTTTCCCATGGCAATCCACGCACTTGACTGGAATGTGCCCACAAGATACATAAAAGATTGTTCGTCTTTACTTGGGTTTTCTTGTGACATAGTCTTATCTAAAAAGTTATTTTAATTCAATATAAAGCCGGGGAATTTAATTCCACCAACTGGGAGACCAAACGATGAAAAATGAAATGTATTTAAACGTATAAAATTCATCCAATATCTATATTACATGAAAAAGAAAAACCACCATTAAAATAACCACAGAATTTTAGGATAGATTGATATCCTCTAAGCGATCAGAATAGTCCATAATAAACATTTTACGAATCAATTTGTTTGAGTCATTCTTTAGATTTGGATCTCTCTCTACTATTTCAAATGCTAACTTTCTTGCCAGGTGGATGATGGGCCTGTCTGTGACCATATTGGCAATTTTAAATTTGAAAAATCCTGATTGTTTGATCCCAAAAAATTCTCCCGGTCCTCTAAGTTTCAAGTCTTCATCTGCAATTACAAAACCATCATGGGTTTCTTCCATAATGGATAGTCGCATCCGAGATGTATCCGTAACATTCCGTTTTACTAAAACACAAAAACTCTTTTCTGCCCCACGGCCTACACGTCCACGCAATTGATGAAGTTGGGTCAGTCCGAATCGATCTGCATGTTCAACAATCATCACCGTTGCATTGGGTATATCTACGCCCACTTCAACTACAGTGGTAGATACAAGAATACTAATTTCATTTTTGGAAAACCCTTCCATAATATTATCTTTCTCAGCAGCTTTCATCCTACCATGAATCAAGCCAACATTTAGATTCGGAAAGAATTTTTCATCTAACTCTTTATGGGCATCCACAGCTGCAGCCAAATCCGATTTTTCAGATTCTTCCACCAAAGGATAGATAACCATGCATTGCCGGCCTGCTGCCACTTCATCCTTGATGAATTTATATACTTTCCCCAACCGTGAAGGCTCTACCACTTTTGTTACCACCGGAATTCGATTTGCTGGCATTTCATCAATGATGGATAATTCCATATCGCCATGATAAGTGATGGACAAGGTTCGTGGAATTGGAGTAGCCGTCATAGCCAGGAAGTGTGGATTGTTTCCTTTTTCTACAAGTTTTGCTCTTTGGTTCACCCCAAATCGATGTTGCTCATCTACAATCACTAACCCCAGATTTTTGAATTTGACATCTTCCTGAATTAATGCATGGGTTCCAATTACCATAGGGATTTTTCCATTTTCCAAACCAACCAAAATTGGTAATCGATTTACTTTTTTCATATTTCCCACCAGAAGTGCACAGGGGATATTGGCTTTTTCTAATTCGGATTTGAATGAGTGAAAATGTTGTGTAGCTAATATTTCTGTCGGTACCATCATGGCAACCTGGGCATTGTTTCCTACTGCCAAGGCAGAAATCAAAATGGATACGATTGTTTTTCCAGAACCCACATCACCTTGTAAAAGTCGATTCATTGGAATGGGATTTTTTAAATCCGAATGAATTTCCTTGATTACTTTTTTCTGGGCTTCAGTTAATTCAAAATCAAGAGTTTCTGAGATTAATTTAAAATAGGGCCCTATATCTGGAAGTGGAATTGACCCAGAATATTGGAGACTTCTTTTTTTAAGTGCCATAAGCAATTGCAGAAAAAAATGTTCATCAAATTTGAGACGATATATTGCCTGATTCAGTTCACCAATACCATTAGAAAAATGAATCTTATTTAATGCATCTTTCAAAGGAATCAGATCAAGTTCATCCAAAATATGCTGTTGAAATATTTCAGATATATTAAAGTTTAAGTCTAAAACTTCTTTCACGATTTGTCGCAAAAACCGTTGATCTATCCCACCTGATTTCAATTCCTGTGTCAGTGAATAAAGGGGAATCACTTTTCCTGTACTGATAGGATCATCATCTTTTTCTAGTTTGTCAAATTCCGGATGAGTAATGGTAAATCCACCGTAATAATCCACTTTGCCATGAATCGCGAATTTATCTCCTATTTTGAAAAGGTTTTTGATATAGCGAACACCGTTGAACCAAGTCAGAGTTAAAAGCCCGGTTCCATCACTGACAATCACCTGGAAGATTGTCCCACGACGGGTGGATTTTTCGCCAAATGTTTCTACAGTTCCAATAAGAGTAACCACATCGCCCTTTGTGAAATTCCGTATAGGCGAAATAGTTGTGCGATCTAAATGTCTTCTTGGGAAATAATATAAAAGATCATGAATTGTAGAAATACCATGATTATTTAGGACTTTTTCCCGGTGGGAGCCAACCCCTTTTAAAGTTGAGATGGGTGTGGCAGGATCCAATTAAATTCCCTTTCTAGTGTCGTTTTAAGTCTGACACCACACTTTCGTTATTTCCATTCCTTTCGGTAGGTATAAGTCACAGTCTTGGTCTCGCCAGAACCAAGAGAAAATGGGAATTGAATCGTAGAAGCATCTTTCTTTTGATAATTGATAGATTCATGTTTAATAATCCAATCGCCGTTAATGTGTTCTACTAGTTGTATATTGACAGCTTCGGACCGTGCATTGGTTACCTGAATTTCTATGACTGCTTCTTCACTTTTTCGTTGGCGGTCGTAATTCAAAATACGGCGCTTTCCAATCACATCAAAAGCTCGGCCCGATGTGAGGGTGGTAGATTGCTCTTTAGGAACCTGTCCCATATTATCTGCACCGATATATTCCAATCCACCAGATTGGGTAAAGGAATACATTTCAACTTTTCCACCAGGTAGCGAAATGCCCAATCCATTGGTTTCAGTATTTTCCACCTTTACACGAACCTCCAAAGGTTCTTCTTTTTGGCGTCGTTCAAAATTTTCGAAAACATAAGTTTTAGAATAACCAATATCCAAAGGGCCATACATACGAATGGTGATATTTTCTTTGGCTTCCAGATCATGGGTATCATTCAAGGTATAAATATAATAATCACCCAATTCATCTTTTCCCATCATTGGCATGGTATTTGGATCTACAGCCATAGCAACACGATTCATCCTTTCCGGCCGCGGTGGTTTTCCACCAACTTTATTTAAATTCCCCTCAACAAGCTGAATTTTGCTACCCTCAAAATCAATATTAGAATTATTTGATATCACAGCCTCTGCAATTAATTCTCCTTTTTCTTCATTCATCATTTTTAAACGATATACGGTCGCCCAAGAAAAATTATTGGATTTATAAACCAGTTCACCTTTGATAATTTTTTCTGAATCAGAATTAAGATCCCAAGAAAGAAATGGATTAAATGTGGGGGTGTCTAAATCTTTATTCTCACTTCCCAGATATTCTAATTCATTACGATTAAACG
>CAZCHA010000165.1:0-3455 GCA_964498175.1 uncultured bacterium | reverse complement strand
CAATAAAAAATATCCGGGCAGATGATTATATCACAGTCGGTAAGTCAATGATAAAAAAGCTCAAGAATAAGGTGGATATAGTTGTAATGCTGGTTAACGCAAACCGAACGGATCAAAAAACATTAACAAAGGAGTTTAAAGAAGCAAATCTAATTTTTACCAGCGGTAGTACCACACTAACCCGTCCAATGATGAACCAACCAGAAAAAGGGCCTTACTTATTTTCATCAGGAAGAGAAAGCCGCTATTTAAATGTGACAGATATAAGCCTAAAGAACAAAACAGATCCAATTTTTAATATATCATTTCTAGAAGCAAGCCAGCAATACAATCAAAGAAAACTGGATCGATTGCAAGATACATTTCCAGATCAAACCTTAGAAGAAGCGTATAAAGGACAAGAAAACATTTTAAGTCTAATTGCAAAAAGCAGGGCAACCATTATTCAGACTGACATGCAAATAAAAGAAGCGGTAAATACATTATTTTATAAAAATGTAGCGCTAGACTCTAAAATAATAGATGATCAAGAAGTATTAGAGTTTGTCAATACATCTTTGGCTATATGCAATCAGTTGAAAAATTAAAATTTTTCAACTGATTACAGCGGCTATTTCCGCAGCCAATAAATAACAAATCCAGATAGCAGTAGTGGGATCGCTTCCATGAGGTAATGGTTCGGTGTGTAAAAAAATATAAACAATGCGATAATGGTTGGTATAATGACCGTAATCCATGGAAAAACCAAACCACCGGAGACTTTAAAGGGCCGATGTAAATCCGGTTTTGAATATCGTAGTGAAATAAAAACAAAAAATCCTATAATGTAGAGTGGAATGCTGATCCAGGTTCCTATAACGAGAAGATCCACAAAATTCATGCCCATGGTCATGACACTTAAAACGATTCCCTGAACGATTAGTGCGCCGATGGGTGTTCCATATTGGCTGCTGACTTTGGAAATAGATTTAGGCAAGTGCTCATCATCAGAAATGGCTTTCAGTAAATGGGCCATGAGAAGCATTTCACCATTAATGAGTCCAAAGTTGGCTGTTTGTGCCGCAATACTGAACCACCAGGCAAAGGCAGTTCCACCCAAAGTGAGCGCCACAAGATTCAATTGCGCTTCATCCCATTGGGCCCAGTTTGGATCTACAGCTATGCCGATCATGAGCGGAATCACATAAGTAAAAACGGATAAGATTAATGTAATGACAAGCGCTTTGGGATAGTTGGTTTTTGGATTTTCTATTTCATCGGAAGCAGATGCCAGTCCACTGTAGCCCGAAAAATTCCATAGACCAAAGATTAATGCAAATACAACCGCTGTGGTAAGATCTGTTTCTGGGGGTAAATGCAAGGATGAATAAGTGGAAAGATCGATCATACCAATGCCAGTATAAATTAAAATAATCACGGGTAAAATCTGGATCCAATAAAGTGCATTGAACAGTGGCCCAACCAGATCTAAACCACGGATATTTAAAATAACCGAAAGCCAGATCACAGAAAGAGTCAAACCCCAGACTACAATAAACGGTGCATCGGGCCACATAAAAATGACAAAGTATTCTGCCAAAAGTGTGGGATAAAGCGCTGCATCAAACATCCAGGCGACCCATTCTAGCCAACCCAGTTGGAATCCCCAAAAGCGACCCCAACTTTTTTTATACCATTGGTAAACCCCACCTTCCATAGGGATGGCGCTAATGAGTTCACTATTTTGCAGGACACCGGGAATTCCCCAAAACACAGCCATGAATAGCAATCCGAAAATAGCAAGTGTGGGACCGGATTGAACAACCACTTCTTCAATACCATAAGGTCCGCCACAATAAATGACAAACATAGCGGATACGGTTGTCCAAAACCGCATTTTTGATTTTTTGGGTCTTCTATACATATTTCTTTGCAGGAAATGTAACCAAATTCTTTTGGATATGTTTAGTGTTGAATTTATTCGAACACCAAATTAAGCATTCACCTATTCCAGCGTAAAAACTTAATAGGTTCATCCCGGTTGCTACATTTGTAATAGAATATTTATATTCCTCTCTCTATTTTGGATAATATATGATTGAAAATCCACTGACAAATCTTTGGTATTACGATTCTTTGGCTCCCCATTCCCAGTTGGCCTGTAGCCTAGAGTCATCTATCCCCTGGAATCCCCCACTATAAATACTGTCCACATGCGGAATAACCCGCAAACTTATCCCATATTTTATTCAACTACACTTTATGGGGTATAAATATATCTTAATAAATTTAAATATTAACATGGAGTGCATATGAGTTACTCAAGAGAAAAATCGCAGCCGATCTTTGATCGTGCTTTAAATGTATTGGTCAAGGGCGTCAGTTCAAATTTTCGTTACCTTGGTGATAATGAAACACCTGTCATTGTAAGAGGCAAAGGCGCACACGTTTGGGATGCCGATAATAATGAATTCATTGATTACCGATTAGGATGGGGCCCCATTAATTTGGGTCATGCTGATGATCGGGTGAACAGTGCAGTGGCAGAAGCAATCCAAAACGGAACCACATTTGCAGCAACAACATCCTTGGAAGTTGAAACTGCTGAATTAGTGAAAAAAATGGTGCCGGGGATTGAAAAATTACGTTTCACAAATACCGGTACAGAGGCAACGATGCATGCACTCAGAACAGCTCGAGGCTATACGAATAAAGAAAAATTTATCAAATTTGAAGGGCAATACCATGGCGCTCACGATTACGTTTTATTCAGTACAGCATCTTCACCAATTAGCGCCATGGGTGCCCGGAGATCTCCAGTTCCTGTACAAGTCGGTTCCGGAATTCCGGATAAAATCCGGGACTATGTTTATTGCCTGCCCTTTAATGATTTTGATGTAGTTGAAAAATGCGTCAAAGATCACCATGGCGAATTAGCCGCAATCATGGTAGAGCCATGTCTCGGAAATATAGCAGGAATTGAGCCAGTGGAAGGATACTTGGCTCATTTGAAAAAATTATGTGATGATTATAATATGGTCCTGATTTTTGATGAAGTAAAAACAGGATTCAGGTTGTCCAACGGTGGTGCGAGAGAAACCTATAATGTTATACCTCATATTTCCACTTATGCAAAGAGTCTGGGGAATGGATTTCCTGTAGCAGCTTTTGGTGGTTCTGCTGAAGTGATGGATGTCCTTGGGGGCGGAAGTGTAACCCATGCAGGAACCTTTGGCGCCAATACTGTTAGCATGGCTGCAGCTAAAGCAGTGCTAACAATTTTAGATGAATCACCTGTTTTAGAAAATCTTGCAAAACGTGGAATGAGATTGAAAAATGGCCTAGATAAAGTTCTCACAGATGCAGAATTACCTCACCAAATGTCGGGTCACCCAAATCTTCAGGGTTTTTTAATAACGGATAAGGAAGTCAAGGAAGTTAGAGATTTGGTACATCATGATGATGATATGTATGAA
>CAZCHA010000164.1:0-3461 GCA_964498175.1 uncultured bacterium | reverse complement strand
CAGAAATTTTGCTTTTATTGGCCCTTTTCCAAAAACATTTAACGCTGATTCATTAGTTAAGATTGCAAACAGTAATGAATTTTCAATAGATGAAGCGATATCATACAAAGGTAAAATATATCATTGGATCAAACCACATTCTGCTAATGGCACACTTGGATTTCATAATATCTGGCAGTCTTTTCCAGATATACAGATTGGGGAAATAGTTATAGGTCTTGCTATGGTTAATTCAAAAAAAGACCAAGATATTATTGCTCAGATATGGAATCAGTGGTATTGTAGAGCTAGTATATTTGTTAACGCAAATAAAATTTTTGACCCAAATACCCATAAACAAGGTGAATTAATACGGGGAAATCTTAATGCTGGTAATAATAATGTTTGTTTAAAGATTGAATCTCTTGGAGAACCTGCCATTAACCTGATGATATATCCCGATTCCAGGGTTGAAATCTCTGGAAAAGTGACGGATGAGGATGGAAACCCTATCCCATTTGCAGGCGTTAGATTTTATGAAGTCAATGAAGAAGAATGGGCAGGGGATGATACTGATATCAATGGAAACTATACTATAAATATTTTCCCAGTAATTGAAAATGGAGAATATATTGCGTATGTTTTTGGTGGGGAGAAAAAACTCAGTGCAACAACCATCACCGGTATAAAAAAAGGAGACCGGAAAAAGATTAATCACACAGTTTCTGCTAAGCCTAAAATAGAAGGGAAAATATTAAATCTTGATGGCAAAGGCCAACAATACGGCATTGTTGTTCAAGCAGTAAGATTAAACGAAAATGGGCAAGAAGATGACCGTTACTTATTCACGGAGCATACTTCCAAAGAAGGACAATTTACATTCAGTAATCTACCTTTATCATTTAAATATCATGTCAGAGTACATGGTGAAAATGATTTTGTTTATTTTCAAAATGAAGATGGAAGAAAAAAACTATTTGATCTAAAAAAAACAAAACAAGGTTATGAAAATTTAGAAATAAAAATTCCAAGAATGTCCAAAGGTACCTGGAGCCAGATCACATACCTTGATGGTATGCAAAGTAACTATACCATGTCTAGTTTAATTGATAATGATAATAAGATCTGGTTTGGCAGCTATACCGGTATTTCTATTTATGATGGCCAGGAAATAAAAAATATAACCCAATATGATGGACTTCCTCAAAAACCAATTCTGGGAATTTTTCAGGATAATAAAGATCAGATTTGGGCAGCTGCTTCGCATCCACAAATGCGCAATGAAGGTGGGTTAGTTTTATTTAAAGGCGATAGCATAGAAAAAGTATTATCAGATAAAGATGGTTTAATGTACAAAAATATTCGTGCTATTGATCAGGATGTTAACGGTAACCTACTCATTGGAGGTAATGGAGGTTTTTCGATTTATAATGGAAATAGCTTTAATAATTTTAATTCAAATGATGGCATACCGATGGGTTATGTTAATGCGATTATGGTGGAAGGTACTAATATTTGGCTTGGAACATTAGACGGCCTTGCTCTATATAATGGAAAAAAATTCAGAATATATACAGATGACGATGGTTTAAAACATCAATGGGTGAATTGTATTAGGAGAGGTCCAAACGGTAAGATATGGATTGGTACAAATTTTGGTTTATCTATTTTTGATGGTACCAAGTTCTCTACTCTTTGGTACAAACACGGCTTAGGAAGCAATGAAGTCAATGATATTTATTTTGATCAATCTGGAAATGCAATTATCTCCACAGGTGGAGGCGTTTTTAAATATAATGGTAAAACATTCGTACGATTAGATCCAAAAACCGCTGGATATGATTTTGAATTAAATGCTGGGATGCAAATTAATCGATCAAAAGATGGAATCTATTGGTTTACAGATTGGAGCGGTATGGGAATAATTAAGTATGACCCTAGGTCAATTATTAATACCACTGATGCAGATAGCTTTCCTCAGACTGCTATTTATGATATAAAAGTTGATAAAAATAGAAACCTATGGATAGCGACAAATGGAAAAGGACTATTGCAAGTTGTTGATGGAAAAGTTAAAAACCAATTCAGAGTTAAAGATGGTCTTCGTAATAATGTGATAACTAGTATAGATATTGACCTTTATGGCAATATTTGGATGGCAACTGCATCTGGTCTTTCTAAATACAACGGTAGAAAGATTCGTTCATATACGGTTGATGATGGATTACCAACCAATGAGATTAAATCGTTAATCACAGATGATAGAGGTTTTGTCTGGTTTACGTCTTTCAATGGAGTAACCAGGTTTGATGGTACTGAGGCAATTACATACGATGAAAAGCAAGGACTAACGAAAGAACGAGTTTGGGGTATGGACATTGCAAAAGGTGGCCCAAATGATGTTATTGTAATAGGAATCCAAAATTATGGATTCTCTGTATTTGATGGACAAAAATTTACTAACTATACTCAAGCTGAAGGTCTTCAAGATAACCGAATTACATGTGTAGATATTGACTCTGAAGGCAATATATGGCTTGGAACAGATGGATCTGGAGTGGTCAGATTTGATGGTGAAAATTTTACACAATTTACAAGAAAAGATGGTGTTGCAAATCCTGAGATATGGAATATATATGTTGATGACTATGACAAAGTATGGATAGGTACCTACGGTGGTGGAGTAGGTGTTTTTGATGGAGAGGCCTGGGGAACACTTGACATGCGTGATGGCCTTATAGGTAATGGAATATCAGCATTAACTAGTTTTGGTAATAGCGTTTACTGGTTTGGTAGCGGTGGAGGAAAAGGATTCTCTGAATATAGGCCTACTGCCACTCCAGGTTTTGCCAGGGTGAAAGAGATTGTTACTTCTGCTGAAAGATATGCTATTAGTTCAGGATCTTCTGTTAAGATTCCGGAATCAAAAACTGGAAACAGGATTAGTTTTATCGTAGGTGCTGCGAACTATAATACTCATAAGGAAAAACAAAAATTCAGGTACAGAATTAAAGAGGTCTCAGGTAAGTGGAGCATACCATCAATGCAGCAGATATTTGACTGGGTTCCTGATAATTCCGGTACCTTCACGTTTGAGGTACAGTCTATTGATAGAGATCTGAACTATTCTGCTCCAGCAAGTGCAGTTTTTTCAGTTAGCTACCCATGGTACAGAGATGCTAAAACGGCTATACCTTTTTGGGGACTCATATTGTTTGTTATATCTTTTTCCGGATACTCTACTAACAGTTATATAAAACAAAGACGGTTATCACAACAACTTAAAGAAGATGCACAAATAAAAGATCGTGAAGCACGTGAGAGGCTTGAGGAAAAAAACACTGAGCTTGTTGAATCTCAAAAGGCAGCTGAAGCAGCGAATGAAGCAAAGAGTACTTTTTTAGCAAATATGAGCCATGAGCTAAGGACTCCCCTTAATGCTATAATAGGTTATAGTGAGATGCTTATGGAGGATGCAGAGG
>CAZCHA010000163.1:0-3463 GCA_964498175.1 uncultured bacterium | reverse complement strand
ATTATTCATTGGAACATAAATTACTTCTTAGTTGGTATAAATCAGAAAACTTCAGAGTTCTTACTGGTTACAAATTTGTCATGGGCGAGTATCCTTATGGCTCAGATATGCGTTTACTGCCCTACATTCCTATGGCAGAAACCTGGGTACCAATCATCGAATTACAGTGGGCAAGAAAAAAACGATAGACTACCATATTTTATAATCATGATTAAGGACTTGCTTTATAGAAAATACGCCTCAACATAGCGTAGAGTTGCGGATTAGGAATATCCTTGCCTAAATAAATTTCCTGCTCCCCTTTTTGCAAAATCATTTCCCAGTGTAAATGAGCGCCGTCTTTTAATCCCACCGTACTTTCACGGGTACCGGAATTACCCGATTTCCCCATTACGTCCCCTGCTTTAATGACCGCTCCTGGTTTTATGTTTTTGTTAATATGAGATAAATGAGCATAGATAGTAATGACCCGAAATCCAGGAATTAGATTAAATCCATGATCTAGAAAGATTGCTTTTCCCAGTAAAACATTGTTAAAAATATCAGAAGGCGTGTTGCCAACCTTTGCGCTGGCGTTGAGCATATTGACCCTGAAATCTGCAGGTACTTCCTCATAGCCGTGATCTGCACGAATAACAATCCCGTCAGAGACAGCTTTAACCGGTGTCCCCCAATTTGCAAAAAAATCGATTCCACGATGTATCCCGCTTCTATAATCCCTCGGGGCATTGGGAAGGCGCATGGTTCGTTTGGGTGGCAGAATATTATCACAAGGTAACAGCAATCTAAGTGAATCGACCCAAGACAAATCAAATGTTTCGGGTATTATTTTAAGGCTATCTTTTTTGTTAATGTTTGATATAACAGACAGGATAGAATTTTTAGGTTCATCAATAGATTGGGCAACTAGTACCCACACGAAAAAGTAAAAAGAAAAAATAAATTTCATTAAAATTAAGATAGAATATGATTTATCCCCAAAATACATACATCAACTGGTTGTCCTGAAAATGAATGAATCTTTTTTCCTGTTATAATGGATTCAGTTTCATTGCCTCCCAGTGAGAAAGGGTCATCAAAATAAACCATAGCAATTGGGATATTGATTAAGTTTAACGTTTCTGCGATGGACCAATCATACTTTGCCCAGGACGTAGGAATACACAATAATCCATCAGCCCAGTTCCGGTTTCTTTGTAAAAAATTAATGGCCTGGAATTGTTTATGGGTTTGTAAGAACTTGAGTGTCACATCTTTACCATGAACATGTTTCCGAATAGTTTTATTGAGTTTATCCAGGGTAAGGTGTTTCCCATTTTCGGAAGATTTTAAACCCAACAGATTTAGATTTGGACCTTGTAAAATTAAAATATTCATCTGATGGGCACTATATGACCTATAATATATCCAATGATAATTCCGATCAAAAGACCGAGGGTAACAACCCTGCTTTTAGCCAATTCCGTGGCGTACCCTTTTTTTATGGCAACGCCGGATACCACATATCCCATGGCATTCAATAACCAAAATACAGGGATAGATACGACGTTTATAATCAATGGCCCAACAAATGGGATCATCCCCACCAGTGCACCCAGACCCACAAAAATTTGAGTGAAAATACTGATGACGAAGGTGGCAAATAAAATAATCTTTTTATCAATACCATAATACAGTGCAGCACAAATAGCAGCCATAATCAGAATCCAGCCAAAGATCTGTTTACGATAGATTTTTAAGAAAGATGGTTTTTTATTCATTTAATACGGAAGCCCTGGCAAAATCTGAAAAAGTCAAAATATCAGGTGATTTGGAAAACACGAAAAACAGTGAATTAACGGCTAATGATCTTGTTTTTATACTTTAATACAGAATACATCCTATAAAACTCTTCCGATTCATCTTCCCTGACAGTTAATGTCATAATCTCCCCGGTTACTTCATAATCACAAATCGTTTTAACCCCACCGGCATCCATTGTCAATGTTGCTTTTTCTATATTCCACAAACCAATCGATGCATATTTTGAACCTTCATCAACGCCATGGTAGTTAAAGGTTCCATCTTCATGAAAAATTAATGTTTCCTGGTGATTTTCATTACGCCTAGTTGATGCTGTTTCTTGCGGTTCGCTATAATATATGGAAGTCATTGTTTGGAATTCCCAGATACCAACAATTTTACTTTTATCATTTTGGGCATTTAGGCTGCCGAACAAAAGTAATATTAAGCAAATGTTGGTGTAAGCAATAGTCTTTTTCATAAGATGTACCATTGATTTATGTCTAAATATAATTGTAAATGATGAAATGTTTGCTATTCATTGATAGTGGCTGATATGGGGAACCATTTTGTTTTTAAAGTTGTGCGAATAATTCTTTTTGGTTTTTTTCTAGATACCCACAATTCTCTTACTACATCATCCGCAAGGATCTCTTCCATAAAATAATCAGAGCGGTTATCTAATTTATTTTCGTCTTCTTTTATATTTATATCCAATCTATAATAATCACACATGACAGAATCTCGACCGTTCCATGCATTGGATGAATCTGCCCAAACAAACCGAGCTCGTCCAATCTGGCCTTCTTGCTCATAAGCAAACCATTTTGTATCTAATTTCTCATAAGGTCTTAACTGCACCATGGCCAGAAGAGTGAATATTGTATAAATGTTATTTGGAATTTCAATCATGGTTTTATCATCGTAAGCAAGATATCCTAAAAAGTCAACCTTACCTGAAACCTTTTGTTTGAATTCTCCCTGTTTTACAGTTTTACTCCAGCTCTTCAGGGCAAATGAATTTGAATCATAAATAGCATTATACACATTCTTTGCTGGCCAAAAGAGATCAAAGATTCCCCTATTCTGTGTTCTGTATTCAATCATTCCTGAATCATGAATAGTTTGTTCCACATCTGCTGCAGGAATACCAAAAACTGAAACAGAATAGGACTGCCCAGGAGTAAAACCGATTGTAATCAAAAAAATTATGAGATTTTTCATGATTTCCAGGTGTATCGATTTTGAAGACCCATAAGCCCCACAACTGGAATATAGATGGGTTGGGCCAATGACCAGGCAGCATAAACTATGGGATTTACTCTGGTGTTAAAAAGTTTACCACCTAAAAAGACCGCACTTCCTTCAAAAATTAATTTTAATGAAAATGCGAAAAACCATGCATGCCCAAACAGAAAAGATAGAAGAATAGTGGAATTGCACAAAAACGCAGAACTTAGAAAAGCAAAAAACAGATGCCTTTGCTTAGCATTATCCTTTGAATTTGAAGACCATCGGATGCGCTGATTTATAAAGCCCGGAATAGTTGGCAATGCGGAAGTTGTTACGAATGAATTAGCATCAATATTAATTATACCGGTCTTTAATTTTGAAATGGATTGAACAAGATACATATCATCGCCGGAGATTTTATCTTTCACAGGTTCAAATCCACCAATTG
>CAZCHA010000162.1:0-3540 GCA_964498175.1 uncultured bacterium | reverse complement strand
GATGCAAAAGCGCTTACATTCCCTCCTTCGTGATCGCAATGAAGCATGAAATACAACTGCATCAGTTTATGGAAATCCCCTGTATCATCCGGTAAACCAATCATGTGGACAAAATTGCCGGCCCAATCCTTAGTAGAATCAGGAGTAATTCGGTCTCCTTTTTTGAAACGCATCCGGTAAATACCCGCTCCCAAAGTGGGGAGTTTTGCCAATAACCGAATCCCGTCTTCGAGAATGGCTTCCCAAAATTCTGTTTTTGGCATGCCATCGTCATACTTTTTCCGGAATACACTTTCGTTCTGCATAGCGAGGATCCCAGTATTAAATAGTGTCATAGGGTGAGCATCATCCGGCATTTCGCTTAATACCCTCCAAACATAATCTGGTACTTCAAGATGAGATGAAAAATCTTTTTTCAAGTCAGCTAATTCATCTTTACTAGGTAGGCGACCAGTGAGGAGTAAAAAGAAAACTTCTTCAGGTAAAATATGGGTGATTTCTAAAAGTGGAATACCACGAATGATCAATCCTTTATCAGCAGAGACTGAGGACGTATCACAAACAAATGCTTTGATTCCCCGTAAACCGGAAAAAGCCTGGGCCACTGTAACATCACTGATTTTTTCATCACCTTTATCAATAATCAGTTGTTTGATTTCGTTTTGTACTCTAGGAATCTGTTTTCGTAATTCCTGTTTCAGCAAACTCATTCTGCTCACCTCAATTATAATAATTAAAAATAGTTGGATTGAATTTACTTATTCAATCCCATCCAAAAAATGAATCAACAACACAACCTATATTTTTCTAAATTGTTGTTGAAGTTACACTTTCAATAATTACCGCGAATATAGGTTCCAAGTTCTTTCATTTAAGTATCCTAATCTAATAGCCGTACCACAAGACCAGATCTGAGTTTTGGTTCAAACCAGGTAGATTTCGGCGGCATCACTTTGTCCGCATCTGCCACGATCAATAATTCATCAATTGAAACTGGATGTAAAGCAAATGCAACTTTCGCATCAAGGGAACAACGACGCTCTAATTCTTCCAATCCCCTTATCCCACCCACAAAATCAATTCTATTATTGGTCCGAGGGTCATCAATCTCTAAGAAAGGATTTAACAAATGATCTTGTAGTATCGATGCGTCCAGCCCAGCAACAGGATCATCAGAAATAATTTTATTTTTTGCATTTAACCGATACCAATTACCATTTAAATACATAGAAAATGTATGTCTCTGATGTGGGGATTGAACATTTGGTAACTCTACAATTATAAAGTTGGTCTTTATTAAATCTAGGAAACGATCATCAGATAATCCAGCTAAGTCCTTTACTAATCGATTATAACCCTGTATCTGCATTTCATCATGGGGGAAGATAACGGATAGAAAATAATTATATGATTCATTTCCCTGATGTTGTGGGTTATTCCCCTGCCTAATTTTTTGTACCCGCGATGCCGATGCTGCACGATGATGGCCATCCGCAATATATAATGCTGGGATAGATTCAAAATAGTGGTTTAGCGATTCCAAAATTTTAGGCGATGTGATTTTCCACAACCTGTGGTTGGTACCATCATCTGCCTGGAAAGTAATATCTGGTCCTAGGTTAGTAATATCTGGAATTTGATCTTGAAATGTACCATTATTTCTGAATGTAAGTAAAACAGGTCCCGTATTTGCATTGGTGATTTCAAAATGCCGAGTACGGTTATTTTCTTTTTCAGGACGGGTAAATTCATGTTTCTTTATAAGTCCTTCATTGTACTCCTGAACAGAAACTGCCGCTATAATTCCTGTTTGAGTATGCTGATCCATGGATATTTGATAAATATACAAACTGAGATTTTTATCCTTTTGCAATTTACCAGATCTAATAAATGTCTGAAGATTTTCAGCTGCATGATGATGGAGCGTTTCGCTATCTGGTTCTATACCGGGTGAATAATCTATTTCTGGTTTGATAATTCTTAAGAATGAATCTGAATTATTTTGTATCATTTCCCGAGCTTCATCTGAAGACAAGGTATCATAAGGAGGTGAAGAAACTTTATTTGCTATCTCTTGTGGTGGTAAGTATCCTTGGAAAGGTTTAATATTTGCCATAATGAATTATTTAAGATATTTGCTGAAGTAATTTACAGGCTGATTCCAAGTCTTCAATGTAATCAATTTACCAAACATAGCTTTAAAAACTATCTTTATAATAGAACCAATATTAAGGGTTCAAATTCAAAGATTGGATTGCCTCCTTCACATCAATCTGGAAAATTTCATTAAAACAGTATAAATGGTCTTTTGTATTCATACAAATATTTTTTCGACATGGACTGCAATATACATTTTTATTTATCACAAATGTTCGTTTACCTATAGGTTTTGTCATTTCACTATCTCCAGCACCAAAAACCGAAATGGTTGGAATGCCGAGGCTTGCAGATATATGCCCAAGTCCGCTGTCTGATGCCAGTGCAAATTGACAAACGGAAATAAGTGCCATTGATTCTCGCATGGTATATTTTCCACATAGATTGATCAGTTTTATTCCTGCACATTCATCTATCAGCGAATTTGCCAGAACGGCATCTCTTTCAGATCCAAAAATAAGAATAGATTGATTTGATTCATTAAACCATTCTTTAATCTTTTTATTTGGAATAGAGCGAGATGGTGCTACACTGAATGGGAAAAGAGCCAGAGGGAATTCCAAATCCATATTTATTAATTCTTCATTTGCCCACTTAATTTCTTTACTGGTCAGTGTGATTCCAGTTGAACTATTGGCTTTTGTCTTAAAATTGATTAAGGTTAAATATTTTATAGAACGATGCATTTTTTCTTTCGGTTTTTCTATAACATCGGTTAAAAATATTGATCTCATTTGTGATTTAAATCCTATTCGAATCTTTGCATTACTCCACTTTAAAATGGCTGCGCTTCTAAAGGAGTCTGTTAGTGTATAAAAAATATCCAAATCTAATAATTGGAAAGATTTTCCTGTCCGGCGAATAGCAAAAAACCCCTTGATCTCTGATCTAGATAATTTAATTATTTGATCAATTTCTGGGTGGTTCTCATAAACTGCTGCAACCCAATCTCTACATATGATTATGATTTTTGATTCTGGAGTTTTCTCTTTTAAATGATGGATGAATGGAAGCGCCATAACAGCATCTCCAATCCAATTCGGACTATATACTCCAATCTTCATTTCAATTTTTCTTCAATTGCATCCACTAACCTGGATGATGCTTTACCATCTGGATTAAATAAATATAGGTCATGGGCAGCCTTACGCAAGGAAGTCATTTCTTCAGGATAATCCAAAGCAAATTGCAACAGAATAGAAAGTTCTGATGGGTTAGAAATTTGGTAAGTAAAATCAATATTTTGCATTCGTTTCACATCTAATTTTTTCCAAAATCGCCGTGAAAAAACCCGGTGTTTTAACCTTAAGCTATAACAATTTGCCTGAATAATGGGCTTATCCAATGGTAAAAATTCAAAAAGCGTAGAAGAAATATCGCTTA
>CAZCHA010000161.1:0-3581 GCA_964498175.1 uncultured bacterium | reverse complement strand
TTCTAGCTGTGATTCAAACACCAGATGATCATTTAATGATTTTCTGGTTCAATGAACAATGGTCTCCAAGTGGATCTCTCAAAATTATTAAATACTTAAAAATTGATCATGACGGAAGTCCTGCAATTGGCTGGAACCCTGCAGGAGTCAATTTAAGTGATCCTTATTCAGCATCAAGTAATCTTCAAATAAAAATGATTAATGAAGAAAGTGGAATTATTTGTTATTGGAATCAAATGGGAAACTTCTCAGATATTTATTCGCAAATTGTCGATTGGGATGGAAATCAGTTATGGAGTGCAGGAGGAATTGAAATTTCTGGTGCGGAACAAGATCAAACAAATTTTTCCTTCGATCTCAATGAAGACCTTAATCAATCTATGATAGTTTGGGAAGATTTTCGTAATGGCCAAAATTTTGAAATATTTGGGCAAGTTTTAGATCTTGAAAATGGAAATGTTTTAGGTGATGCTATTCAATTCACATCAGTCGTGAATGACTCTCTAAATAATTATACACCAAGAGTGAAATCTGTTATGGGTAATGAATTCTTAATACTTTGGGAAGATGGAAGAGGATACGTCAATGAAGATCCGTTATTAATCAATGGTGTGGATTTATATGGATCTGGTTACAAAATTGGCCAGGGAATGACCACAAATGTGAATGGCATTCCGATTTGTGTGGCCTATCATAAGCAGCAAAATGTGAATATAACCCATCATTCAGGGGAAGAATATTTTCTGGATTGGATTGATTATCGAAGTTCTGGGAAAGAAGACTTGGCCAATTATTACGGACGGACCTTGATTAAAAGTGAATTGCTCTCCAATGCCCCTAACTGTGATTGTGAGCTACCAACTGAATTCAGAGTAAGTGCCGCTTATCCAAATCCATTTAATGGGAATGTAAATTTTGATTTTAGTATGCCCGCAAAAGAAGCAGTGGAATTCCGTATATATGATTTGACGGGACGTGTTATATTGGACAGATTGATCTTGCCGGGATTTGGTGGAAATTATCGTGTCAGTTGGGATGGTAAGTCCATGAATAGTCAATTGGTAACTAGTGGAATTTACTTCTATGAATTTAAGCTAAACAATATAATAGAAAAAGGTAAGATTACTTACTTAAAGTAATAGTAGAACTATGAGATTGACAAAGTGCTAAACTTCTCTTAATGGGTTGGAAGCAATCTCAATGTTTGATATTAAAGTAATGAAAAAATATATCCTGATCCTAACCTCTATCCTAGTCATTAATAACGTCAATGGGCAAGGATTGGATGAGCGCTACCATTCTGTCGTAGAGATCAATGCGCTTCTTGATTCATTGGACCAATTGGAAGAATTGGATGGATGGTTTCGTATAGATACCATTGGCTTTTCTACTCAGGATCTAATTCCGATTCTGGCAGTTAAGATTTCTGATAATGTTGAATTAAAAGAAGATGAACCTCAGGTGTTATTTGTCGGTCAAGTTCATGCAGAAGAGGTTCTTGGTGTGGAAGTGGTTCTGGGTCTTATGGAAGATCTCTTATTTCCGGATAACAGCATTTACAGTCATATGAATATCCTGAAGCAATTCATGGAAATATGGATCGTTCCCACGGCAAATCCAGAAGGTCATAATGTTATACACGATGGTTTAGACATGAGTTTCCGAAAAAATAAGAAAGATCTATCTCCCGAAGGGCCTTTTCCCAATGGTATCTTTGATTACGAGTCGACAATTGGCAATGATATAGATGGTGTGGATCTGAATCGGAATTTTGATTTTAACTGGGCATTTGGTGATACCTTTCTCGAACCTGATAACTCTGATTATGCGTCCCATTACGATTACTACAAAGGGGAAGAACCTTTTTCAGAAGGAGAGGCTATTGCACTACGAGATTTGGCATTGGAAAATAATTTTGTTTTTTCCATTGTTTGGCATAGCTCAAGGTCGGGTAATTTATCGGAGAAAGTGTTTACTTCCTGGCGATGGGAAGAAACAAAGGATTCTCCTGATTTAGATCTAATGAAAACAATTGCAGATCAATTTACAGAATTACTTGAAAAGGAAGATGGCACTGGATCTTACCTTTCTGTTTACAGCGGATCCAGAAATGGTAAACTACATGATTGGTTTTATAAGGAAACAGGCTGTATTCAGTACCTGATAGAATGTGGAACAGCAAATCTTCAACCAGATAGTCTCTTAATAGAGGATACCATTGACCGCACAAAACCAGCCATGGTATATTTAATGGACAGAGCATTGGGCTACAACGTTGATGCAGCACAGGTTACGGGTATAGTCTATGATGCATTTACAAATCAGCCTATTGAAGGCGTAATTATCGAAATATTAGAACATACAGGCTCAGTGCTTAAATCCCGCCTCACCAACGAATTTGGTCGTTACAGACGCATATTAAATCCGGGTAGTTATACAATTTCAATCAGAGCGGAAGGTTATTTGCCACAGGAAATTTATACAGTTGCGAATAATAGTGCTATGACAATGGAAGATATTACTCTTGTTCCTGCGCCTGTTCACCAATTGACTCTCAACCTATACCATGAAACCACGGACATCAATACCATAGAAGGAATGATTAAACATGAATTTGGTACAGAAGAAATTGAAATAACCACTGGTTCAAATATTTATGAACTTCCTGAAGGAGATTATCATGTTTCTTTCATTTTGGATGGAGAACTGATGCCATGGGAAAAATCTTTCTCGTTATCAACCGATTTAGAATTGACAGTTCCATATTGGAATGGCAACCCGCAAATCCTTAGCCAGTCATGGCCATGGAGTGATTCTGACGGCCCTTGGCAATCTGGGAATGTAATTCTCCGTTCCCAGGAAAGTATACTTTACGATAATGGAGATTCTACATTTTTAACGCAATGGATGGAATCAGATTTAGAAGATATTTCAGGTATGAACCGTGCTGTTATTGCAGTTACGCACAAATTTGAAACAGAATGGGATCATGACCCTGTTACTGTTACACTGCTTGATGAAAATGATAATATTCTTGGAACAAAATCCTGGACAGGGGACCGCTGGGGCGACTATCAAACTGATTTAGTGACAGCCATCGCAGAAACGGAATTTTCACAGGTCAAGGTACGCCTTGAATTTTCTCCTGATGGAACAGTGAATTATCGTGGGTGGGAACTCCAATCCTTGACCTTATTCTCTATATTAGATGAATATTTGCATATTGTTGAATCATCTGGAACTATTTCACCCAAAATTCCTATGACAATCACAGGAATATATCCTAATCCATCTAATGGACGATTTCAATTAGATATTGCAAATTATCCAGGAGGTAATGGAAGTATAAGAATATTTAATATTTTAGGACAGGAAATCAAATCATTTGATCTTCAGAAACTATCCTCTGGCAGACATTATTTTGAATTGAATCTTAATAATATCAATGGTCGCCCCATAAGCTCTGGGATGGTATTTGTAAGTGTTGAATCTGGCAGTGAGCAACTTGTTAAAAAGTTTATAATACTTAAAAAGTAAACGGTAAAATAATTATGAATATTAAAAAAATGTATTTAATTATA
>CAZCHA010000160.1:2296-3585 GCA_964498175.1 uncultured bacterium | reverse complement strand
TCCACTGATATGGATTTTCCTGTTATTTATGAAGCAGACAAAATACAATATCGCCTGAAAGATGAAGAGACAGATTTTGAAGGCCAGGCTAATATCAAACATGAAAATTCCAATCTTGAAGCTGGGTTTATCACAGTAAACTGGCAAACTAATATGCTAAGTGCAATTCCGAAATTGGAAAGCGATACCTTGAGTGAACCCATTTTCCCTGTCATCAAAGAGAAAGGGAAAGACCCCATGAGTGGCGATAGCATGACTTATAATCTGAATACAAAGAAGGGCCGGGTAACCAAAGGTCACACCAAAGCAGATGATGGGTTTTATACTGGAAACCAGATCAGGAATGAGACTAAAAAAGTTTTCTATATTGAAAATTCTACCTACACGACTTGCGATCTTGATACAGCACATTTTCATTTTGAATCAACAAAAATGAAAGTTATCCAGAATGATGTAGTGATCGCCCGACCCATCATTCTTCATTTAGGGCAAATTCCCATTTTTGGTCTTCCCCTGGGGATATTTCCACATAAAGGTGGACAAAGGCATTCGGGCTGGATTATGCCTTCCTATGGGTATAGTAAAAATCGCGGACAATATATTCAGGGTCTTGGATTTTTTTGGGCACCCAGTGATTATTGGGACTCAAAATTCTCCCTGGGATTTGGAGACCAACAGGGTGCTATTTTCAATATGCAAAATGCTTATCGAGTTAGATATAAATTCAATGGCCGTATCAATATTAGAAATACACAAGACCTATTGGGGACTAACAATATCTCGGATATAAAAGATTATCGAAAAAGCTCCACAGTATTTAATTGGAGTCACACTCAAAAACTCCGTTATGATCAATCTTTCAATGCCAAAGTAACATATTCTAGCAGCGGGGATTATAATAAAGTTCATGGCCAGAGCGAAGCAGAAAGAATGAATCAAAAATCTATTTCCAATGTGTCATACTCCAAGCGCTGGCCTAAAGCAAAAAATTCCATTAGTGCCAGTTATTATTCCAATCGTGACTTGCTTATTGATGATAAAATAAACCCAATCAGTCCATATTACGTAACACCAACAAGGGCGGAAACTCAGCTTAATATTGTGAATCGTACCTTTCCAAAATTCTCTTTTCGCCATGGGCAGAGCAACTTGTTCCCTACAACTGCAAAAGATAAAAAATGGTTCAACACCATCGCATATAATTATGGCTTGAATTTTAATAATAAAGATCGTGATTATTACGAATCAGTTTTTATTGATAGCTCTGATTCTTTTGGCTGGCTGGATTC
>CAZCHA010000160.1:0-2196 GCA_964498175.1 uncultured bacterium | reverse complement strand
GAAGATTTAGCAGGCCCGGGGTTAATTAATCCATTAAAAAACAGGAAAAATACACTGGATAATTCAAACCTGTGGAGTACCAATGTGAGTTTAAGTTATTCCTACACTGCTACAAATCCTGAAAGTCCGCGAAAAACATTTTGGGTTAATACAAATTCATCTATTAATGTGACAGAAAAATGGCGGGTTTCGTATAGGGCGCGCTTCGATATGATTATACAAGATTTAGTGAGCCATTCCTTTTCTGTACATCGAGACCTCCATTGTTGGGAACTTTCTTTAAACTGGACACCCAGTGGTATGGGACAAGGAATCAACTTTAAATTGAATGTAAAATCACCAACTTTAAAAGATATAAAGATAGAAAAAAAATCCGGTGTATTTTCAGGCCCAAGATTTTAATTCTTCAATTGAACTCTCCAAAACTATGATGGAAATTCTAGTATCGAATTTTAGTAAATCATGATCTGCCCCGAATGCCATGCCGACTATCTAAACCACATCAAGAAATGTGGCGATTGTAATATCTCTCTAGTTGATGCATGTGTTTTGGATTTGCCTATCCCAGAGATGACTTGGTCTGCGCTACCGCCTTTTTCAGGGAAAGTATATGCAGACATGGCTGGTGAAATATTAGATAATAATAACATCGCCTATTATTTAAAAATGAATTGGTCTTCATCGGCATATTCTATTGAAGCTACAAACCTTACCGGCGATATTGTAAGAATTTTTGTCCCAGAAGCATCTTTTAAAAAAGCATCTGATCTTGTAGCATCTATTTCTGGAGAGTCTCAATGAATCCAATTCGTAGTATTAAAGGTACACATGATATTTTGCCGGTAGACTCACATAACTGGCAAACCCTTGAATCTATTGTACAAAAAATTTGCGCACGATTTGGGTATAATGAAATTAGGACTCCAGTTTTTGAAGAAACCCGGCTCTTTTCCAGAAGTGTGGGTGAAGAGACAGATATTGTTTCCAAAGAAATGTACAGTTGGGAAGATAAGGATGGAACCAGTCTCACCCTTCGCCCAGAATTGACAGCATCTGTGGTTCGTTCTTTTATTCAACATAATTTAGGTGGCCAAGCGCCTGTCCAGAGACTTTATTATATGGGGCCGCTCTTTCGAAGAGAACGTCCGCAAAAAGGGCGGCAGCGACAATTTCACCAATTTGGAGTTGAGGCATTTGGTTCTGAAAACCCGGAACAGGATGCTGAAATTATTGCTATTGCATGGCATATTTTGGATGAGTGTGGATTAAGAAAAGATGCTACACTACAGTTGAATAGCATTGGATCTCTTAAATGCCGTATAGACTACCAAGATGCATTGAAAAAGTTTATTCGTCCTAATCTGGACAAATTTTCTGAAACAAGCCGGAAACGTTTTGATACCAATCCACTCCGTATTTTGGACACAAAGGCCGAGCACGAACAAAAATTGCTTAGTGGTGGACCTATCGTTTCAAACTTCTACACAGATGAAGATAAGGTGCACTTTGAAGCACTGCAAAAATTTCTGGATGCAATGAATATTCCATTTAAGATTAATTCTAAATTAGTTCGTGGGTTGGACTATTATTCTCGGACTGTGTTTGAATTCACTTCACCAACGTTGGGTGCCCAAGATGCATTGCTTGGTGGCGGACGTTATGATAAACTTGTAGAAACTTTGGGCGGAAAAAACACCCCTGGAATCGGATTTGCTGCAGGTATGGAACGATTTCTCATTGCAATGAAAAATATGGATCAACAATCTGAAGAATCTAATATTGATGTTTATTTTGTTTGCCTTGATGAATCGGGGCTACCCACAGCACTTTCAATCTCAAATGAATTAAGACAAGCGGGATACAGCCTTGTTTCCGATCCACTTCGGCGGAGCATGAAAGCCCAAATGCGGGAAGCAAATAAATCCGGAGCAAAGTTTGCCCTCATTCTGGGCGAGACAGAAATGGAAACAGATTCAGTTGTGTTAAAGAATCTTAAAAACGGGAAGCAGGAGATAATTCAGCAGAAAAATGTGAAAGATGAATTAAGAAAATTGACAAATTGATTTTTTATCTATTATATTATATACGCGGGCGGAAGAAGCCCAAACTTGTTAAACAATATTAGGACAACCATAGAATGAGCCAAAAATCTTTACTGATTGTGGAATCACCTACCAAGATCAAAACGATCCAACA
>CAZCHA010000159.1:0-3597 GCA_964498175.1 uncultured bacterium | reverse complement strand
ATCTCTCTTGGGGACAAACGCTAGTCGATGCCACACCGATTCTGAATTCAAAAATTAATGAAATCATAAATACAACGGTTCAATCCTTGGCAAAAGATTGCTCATGCGAAGAAGCGGCAGCTAAGGTTTTAAGTGGATTTGGTGTAAGCCTTAATTCGAATTTTGAAAAATGGATCAAGGAAACTGACAAAGTTGACAAATTCATGCCCAACATCGACCTCGCTTTACGGGAAAGCATATTTAGTATCCACAAAACCCAATGGGCCCTAATTGAAAGAAACTTTTTTTCTATTCAATTGGATGAGATTATCAACGTAGGTGGTGTGTATATTGGATTAGATAAAATTTCCCATTTTACCGGATCCGGTTTCCTTTATTACCAGGCATATCGTATCGCTAAAAAAGCCGGGAATAAGAAGCCAATAAACCAGGCAATTAAGATTGGGATTACAGCAGAAAAAACCGTTATTGGTCGGATGGCTACTGGTATTTTTTCTTATGGGGACCTGGAAGCAAATTTCCAAGGATTGCTTTTCGGCTTAGATATGTGTGAAGGCAAAGATCCATTCTTAAAGTATTCCAGTGATGGTTGGCAATTTTCGCGACCATTTGATATTAGATCCTATGTGAATCCGAATTGGGATGAATCTTACAATCCGTCATTTTATTTTGACGGGTTAAATCTCATGTTAATGCCCAAATCAACAGCAGCACTAAATAATCTTCCGAATTTTTGTAAGGGCTACCGTTCATCTTATGTACAGAAACTGTTTCACTATTACGACTCAATTCAATCCAAATCCGAGTCGATTATCCACTTAGACTCTCTCATTTTTATTAAGGAATTACCCGACCCTTCCATCTTTAACATTAAAAGCATTTGTGGAGATTGATGCTTTATACTTTAATAAAAATAATTTCCATTATTAGTGTCCGCACCTTTTTTAACCGGGTTTCCCTTTGGCATGAGGATCGGATCCCAAAGGACGGCCCTGTTATTTTTGTTTCCAACCATCCTAATACCATGATGGATCCGCTGGTGGTGGGAATTTCATGCAAAAGAGATTTACATTATTTCGCTAAAAGCACACTGTTTAGTAATCGCATTAAAAGGTTTTTTCTAACCAGGTTGAAACTTATTCCTGTGTACCGAAAACAAGATAATCCTGATGGGATATTAAAAAACAAGGATACATTCGAGAAAGGATATGATATCCTCAAAAATAAGGGCGCTTTCTTGATTTTTCCTGAGGGTGTTTCCACCGGTGACCGAATTCTGGAAAAGATCAAGACTGGCGCTGCGCGGATCGGGTTTGGCGCAGAAACAAAAAATAATTTCCAACTGGGGGTGAAAATCGTTCCTGTTGGGCTCAGTTATTCTGATGCAATCAAATTTAGAAGTGATGTGTTTGTCCGGTTTGGAAAACCGATCGTCCTGGAGGGTTACAGGGAATCATTCATGGCAGATGAAAAGCAAACTATAAATAATATAACGGATGAGATCGAAATCGCCTTAAATAAACTTACTACCAATGTTAGTGAATTAGAAATTGCTGACCTGGTCGAATGCCTGGAATTAATCTATAAAAAAGAGTTGATTCTGGAAATGGGTTTAGAATTGGAAAGCAAACAGGATGATTTTTCTGTCACCAGAGGATTAATCAATGCTGTTGAATGGTACCAGGGAAAATATCCCCAAAAAGTGAATCATTTTCGGTTGATGGTGGCCCGATACATGGATCGATTGGATCGACTCAATATTCCTGAATCATTTCTTGGACCCGGTGGACAAGAGCTCACTTTACTGAACCGATTAAAGGCATTGGGTTTTCTCGTGCTTGGTTTTCCAATTTTCCTATGGGGATTATTGCATAATTATCTTCCCTATAAATTCCCGCGTTGGATTACAGGGAAAATGAAAACATTTAAATCCCAAATTGCCCCTGTGAAAATGTTGGCAGGGATTCCAGTTTTCATTCTCTATTACATGATCATTCTTTCCTGTGTCCAATGGTATTTTGGTGTGACCTCCATTACGGTGCTGTGGGGTTTGTCAATCATACCATCTGGGAATTTTGTATTAACGTATTTAGATGGATTGAATGGCTACCGCCAACATTTAAGATTCATGTCTTTATTCTATAAGAAACGGGGATTAATCTTTGAATTGATTGAAGAAAGATTAAAGATTATACATTTTATCAACAAAGCGAAAGAACAATATTTTAGAGAGAATTCAGAAAACTAAAAGAAAAAGCCTCAACTTCCGATAGGAAATCAAGGCTTTTCGAGTGTAGCGGGGGAAGGATTTGAACCTCCGACCTTTGGGTTATGAGCCCAACGAGCTACCAGACTGCTCCACCCCGCGATCAGATCTAATTTTTATCATAAAAAAAGCGCCGGCAATTTTAATCAGTTTATTATCATTAAACAAGGCTACTTTGATTCAATTTTTAGATAAATAGGCATGTGGTCAGAATAGCCACCCAATAATCGATTCCCCGCCCAGAAACGAAATGGATAGCCATCATATTTCCCACCGTGTTGTCTATACTTTTCACCATCAAAAATACCTGCAGAATTTTGGACCCATTTCAGCCTTAGATTATCGGTCAAACCAGGGCTTATGATCAAATGGTCATAAACCATATCCTTACCGCTATATTTATAAGTACTACCTTCATTATTACGATGCCAAGGTTTCATTACATTCCATAAAATACTCTCTCCCTTTCCAACTTGATCCAAATCCATACTTGCACCCAGATGAACAGATATGGATGGATCAATTGGTTCGTCATTGAGATCACCCATTATTACAATTTCCGCATTTGAATCTTGGGATAAAATGGATTCGACTTCTATTCTTAATGTCTGCCCTGCCGCAGCTCGGAGGGGAATTGATTTTTCAGCACCACCATATTTAGAAGGCCAATGATTTACAAATAGATGGAGATTCGTTTGGGCGAATGTTGCCTTCACATAAAGAATATCTCGCGTTGGACGACCGGTAGGTAAAGTAACAGTGACCGGTTCTGAATGTGTTACGGTTAATTTTTTCGGATCATATAGGAGTGCAACATCAATGCCGCGATTATCAGGAGAATCATAATGAATGATTTTATAATCACGGGCGACTGCGCTATCCAATTCTTTAAGAACAAATCGATTCTCTATTTCACACAACCCGAGGATATCCGTATCTAAAGCATCTATCACTTCAGCCATATTTTTCAGCTTCAAATCGTAGATCTCCTGGGTGACATTCTTTTTTCCGTCAATGGCAAATTCATTGTCATTGGTATGAGGGTCATCTAACAAATCAAATAGATTCTCTACATTCCAAAATGCAATTTTTATAGTCTCACCTGAAATATTCGTAATCATAAGAAAGAGAACAAATATTATAAATTTCAGTTTTGGGTAAATCATATATATTCCTTGTTTTCCTAATAACTCGTTATGGCCAAAAATCAGTGGTATTAAGTTAGGAAAACGATGATCATATTTTTAATATTCCCCCGTAAATTATTTTCAATAACCTTGAGTTTAATATAATGGAAACTGGTAAAGAATTTAGTGCACTCCTTCAAGTCC
>CAZCHA010000158.1:0-3627 GCA_964498175.1 uncultured bacterium | reverse complement strand
GCGTTTCCCGACGTCTTTGGGATGGCGGCCAGCTTTACGCCCATGCTCAGGGTGTGCTCCAATGGAACGAGTTTATGTCTATCTCAGGATTTTGTCTGGCAGCAGCTCAGATTCCTTTTATACTTAATGTATTAATGTCATTATTTAATGGGCAAAAGGTAGACCGAAATCCCTGGGGTGCAACCACAGTTGAATGGTCTGCTCCTTCACCACCATTACCACATGTTAATTTTGAAGAACCTTTGGAGATTTACCGTGGCCCTTATGAATATAGCGTACCTGGTGAAAACAAAGATTTTTTACCACAAACTGTTAAATAAAAGGATTATCTAGTGCAGGTACCATACGTTGTTGATGAAAGACCAGACACTGGGTTAATTAATTCAAAATTAGCGATCTGGATATTTTTAGCATCTGAAGTGATGCTATTTGGAGGCCTTTTTTCAGCTTATGTATTTTTACGGATGGCTGCACCAGAAGGCGATTTTGCTTATTGGGGTTCAAAATTAAGTATCCCAATGGCAACTATAAATACACTTGTTCTAATCACATCCAGTGTAACCGTAGTTTTGTCTTGGGCTTCATTAAAATTGAAAGATTTTGAAAAATATAAGTTATACATGGGACTCACGCTTCTTTGTGCTTCAATCTTTTTAGTAATAAAATATTTCGAATACACAGGAAAATTTCACCATGGGATCTATCCATCTTCCAGCACCTTCATGGGAATTTATTTCACCCTCACTGGTCTTCATGGTTTGCATATAATTGGTGGTATGATTGTCATGGGATATATGTGGCTCCCAATGGGATCAAAATTATGGGATACTGATCCAGATCATTTTACTAACCGTGTAGAAACTGCGGGTCTTTACTGGCATTTTGTTGACTTGGTCTGGATTTTCTTATTCCCAATCTTGTATTTACTTTAGGATAAACTATGAGTGGTAACAATCAAGCAGATATTCAAGAACATATAAAAGTTTATTTAACCGTTTTTGGAGCCCTTGGAGTATTAACTATCCTTACTGTAACGGCCAGCTATCTGGATGTATCTAGTTCGGAAGCAATTTTTTTGGCTTTAACGATCGCTACTATAAAAGCAAGTCTGGTTGCGGGCTATTTTATGCATCTTATTACGGAAAAACAGACAATTGTATGGATATTGATTCTAACATTTTTCTTTTTTCTTGTACTCATGTTCTTCCCTTTAATTACCGCTACGGACCAAACCGGGGTCTAAATATGATCTCTCTAAAAACATTCCATCTTTTTTTCATTATTGCATCCATAATAATAATCACTTACTATGGATTGTTTGAACTTATAACACCAACAAGCCCTGGAAATGTATCCTATATTTTGAGTGGACTTTCGTTTCTAATTTCATTTGTATTAATTGCTTACAGTGTTTCAATCGTGAAAAAGTTCAGGGAAATCTAATTAATGAAGCGAACTATCATGATATTACCAACCTATGTTCTGTTTTTCATGGCTCCGGATATAATTTCTGCCTGTGCCACATGTTATGGTGCACCCGATGCAAAAGCAACTATGGGCATGAATTGGGCAATCATCACTTTGCTTGGTGTAACAGGTGGTGTGCTTGGAGGAATGATAAAAACAATAATTTCCATTTGGAAAAAAACAAAAAATATTCAGCAATTAAATAATTAACTGAGGCATTATCGTTGATTGAACTTCTCCATAAATTTGGCTTACCTATAAACATGTCTATACAGGGAAGGGGTATTGATGAAGTCAATGCCATCACACACTGGCTTATGCTGGTTTTATTTGTTGGCTGGGGAGGTTTTTTTATTGTAACCCTAATCAAATTTCGTGCATCAAAGAACGACAAAGCAGATTATGATGGTGTAAAATCTCATATGTCATCATTGCTAGAAGCCGCAGTTGCAGTCATCGAAATTTTAGTTCTTTTTGGCTTCGCCTTCCCTATTTGGGCTAATCGGGTGAATAATGTTCCTTCGCCTTCAGAATCATTACATATTCGAATAATTGCACAGCAATTTGCATGGAATATCCATTATCCTGGTGCAGATGGGAAATTTGGAGAGGTCAGGCCAGAATTAGTGGATGAACAGGAGAACCCAATCGGCCTGGATAGAGAAAGTGAAAATGCAGAAGATGATTTTTTTACCATTAACCAACTGCATATTCCAGCACATGAAAAAATCAGGATTGATCTAACATCAAAAGACGTAATTCATAGTTTTGGTCTTCCAGAACTACGCGTCAAACAGGATGCCATTCCAGGGATGAGCATCCCGGTTCATTTTGAAGCAACTATGACCTCGGATGAATTTTTAAAAACAACCATCGGCACAGCCCGTGAAGGTCAGGGACTTGAAATTGCTTGTGCACAATTATGTGGATTGGGCCACTATCGGATGAAAGGGTTTTTAACCGTACATAATGAGGAAGATTACCAAGCCTGGCTGGATGAACAGGCAGAATATCTGCTTGAATCCGAGGAGGATGACGATTGGTAAAACATTATATTTAATTAGCCAGTCCTGAAAAGCCACAAAACTATTGTGGCTTTTTTATTTTCCGGCCTTCCCTGATCCAGTATTCAATTGCCAGCGATACACCCAGACGCTGTGTTGTCAACCAAATGAAAGTACATAGCAAAAAGACACATAACCCAAACACTGCCTTAATATTGATGCCAAAATAAAAACACACAACAATTGGAAAAATAAACAGGGCCCTATCAAGAAATAGTAAAAATGCCCAGCCATCACCGGATTGATCGATGAATTTTAACCCGCAAGAATCACATATTTCTTTAATTGCTATTCTTGAGTGAACAATACTGCCATGCCCGCATTTTGGGCAAAGTCCCTTTATTGCTTTCCAACAGCACCGCAATAAACTCATTTTCTTTATCTACCAATCATTCCACAAACAAAAACCCCCGAGTGACCGGGGCTTGATAGGAATTCAAATATCTTCAATCCAATTTTGAATCAACATGGCAAAATCTGGAACTAATGAGTGTCCATTATCTTTTACCAAATATTGTGTTTGTATACCCAACTTATCTAATAAATTTTTTCCTGCACGTGCAAACTTTACATCTAATACATTATCATTCTTTCCGTGAATTATTAGTGCTTTAATGTTCTGATACTCGGTTAATTCGTCTTTAATCGAATATTTTACTGGTAATCTTGCACTACTAGCAATAAACCCTTCAAATAATGCAGGATTACCTAGAGCAATTTTATATGCCATTATTCCACCTTGACTATGTCCACCTAGGTACAAATATTTTGATTTGATATCATTTTCTTTAATGATTCGTTTTATGGTTTTAAGAATTTTATCAGTACTTATATTAATTTGTTCTTGATTCGAAATAGTATCACCATTAGAAATCTCAAAATCGTACCATATCTTTTTATTCATTAAAGGAATTATTTTAAAAGGAGCTTCAAGATATATAATACTGAACTGTGAATCAAACTCTCCATTCTCGCCAATCTCCTTTTTGAAATTATAAGCATTGCCGCCGTATCCATGCATTAAAACTATTAAAGGTGTGTTGAATAAATTTTCATCAGATAAATTAATCTCATAATTGAGAACTTCTTTTTTACA
>CAZCHA010000157.1:0-3643 GCA_964498175.1 uncultured bacterium | reverse complement strand
TAAATAGATTAAAAGAAATAATAATCCCTAACGTAATCCCTAATTCTCTACCTCTGCGAGAACAGGATACTGCATTCCTCCAGCGATTGGCTGAAAAAATACATAAATCAGGTTTTGTTACTCCTGCGGTCTTCTTTTTGGAAATGAATAAACCTTTAGCATTATTAGGGAGCCATGCATTGGTTTTTTTTGGTCCTATCCTGAACGCATTTATTCAATCAGAAAATTATTACCGTACAGTTCAGGTTTTTGAAGAGCCAAATAATATAGAATTATTGCTGCAAATGATCGAAGCATTGGAAGCTGATGCATTGGTCAATAATGGAGATAGTCATGAATGATCGTGATTTTATGAGTGGAGCTGGTGGAATAACACTAGCATTTTTGATCTATTGGTTTATGGGACATCCATTCTTTATTGAGGAACGTCTGGTGATGTTCCTGAGTATAATGATTTTCTCAGGTACCCTGATGTTTTTCATCCGCAAGGCACGTCGTGGAGAAGAGATATTTTTAAGAGAAATTCCAGGACTTAAAGCTGTTGAAGAAGCTGTAGGGCGCTCTACGGAAATGGGAAAACCTGTTCTTTATGTCCCTGGTATCATGGATATGGATCAGGTTGAAACAGTTGCCGGTGTTATTGTTTTAGGCCATGTGTCTAAAATGACTGCACGTTACGAAACACCACTAAATGTTCCAGTTTCTCGTGCCATTGTGATGAAGGCCGCTCGTGAAGCTTGTAAAGAATCGTACCTTATGGAAGGGCGTCCCGATATGTTCCATGAAGATATGGTTCATTATGTAACGGATGAACAGTTTGCCTATGCAGCAGGTGTGAATGGAATCATGGTTCGAGAAAAGCCTGCAGCATGTTTGTATATGGGGAAATTTTATGCCGAATCTTTGATTCTGGCTGAAACAGGAAATTCGATTGGGGCTATCCAGATTGCCGGTACAGCATCCCAAGCACAAATTCCCTTTTTTGTTACTGCTTGCGATTATACCTTGATTGGCGAAGAATTTTTTGCTGCCAGTGCTTATTTGTCCCAACGTCCTGAACTAATTGGCGGCGTCAAAGGACAGGATATGATTAAAGTAATTGTGATTACCTTAATACTGGGTGGTGTAATTCTTCGATTATTTCATGATATGGGGATGATCGATTTTAGTATTCTTGAATTTCTGGCAGTGCGATAAGGAAAATTTTTATGCTTTGGAAAAGACAAATCCCAATTTTGATTGTAGCCGTGATAGGTTCTCTCACTTTGTTTGGGTGGTTCGTAGATGAACCAAACATTAAATCTTTTGTAGATGATGATGCGACACAATGGTACGATATTTTGGCCAGTTTCGCTATTTTTCTTGGGGGTTTCAATTTACTCAAACTGCAACTCCAAAAGGTGCTTCGGAAACAGCATGGCTGGCAGTACAGCCTATTCGCAATCGGTGGATTCTTTTTTGCAATCATTGCAGGCTTTTTTTATAAAGGCAATCCAGATGTGGCTTGGGGGACACATGTTACCGCAAAGGGCACATTATTTAAATGGATGTTCACTTACATGTTTGCACCTATGCAGGCAACCATGTTTGCCCTTCTGGCTTTCTTTGTTGCATCTGCATCTTATCGCGCATTTCGAATACGGAATTTTGAAGCTACGCTCCTGTTAGTATCAGGAATCATTATTATGATTGGTCGCGTGCCTTTAGGGAGCAATATTTCCAGTTGGTTTATTTTGTATTTATTGGTTCTCATCAGCGGCATTGCTGTGAATGCAATTTTCAAGAATAAACAATATACTTTGGGCGTTGTAATGGGTGGGATTGCATTAGTGACTTTAGCGGGAAATTCCATGGGTTGGCCCTTGGATCAGCCGGGATTATTCTATCTGCCTTATCTCCAGGAATGGATTTATTTTTTCCCCAATGTGGCTGGTGCTCGTTCAATTATGATAGGCATCGGTTTGGGTATTTTTGCAACATCAATTCGGTACATCCTCGGAATTGAAAAATCTTATATCGGGGAGTAATTATGAATTTTCTAATAGATTTAATTTTAAAATTAGGTACCGTAGATCGTCGATGGATATTTTTGATTATAGGTACTGTTGTTATTATCCCTTTATTTTTTCCATTGGGGTTACCCATTCGTGCCACAGCGACCACTCAACAGGTCTACGATACAATTGATGCTTTGCCTCATGGATCAAAAGTGTTAGTCTCTTGTGAATACGGTCCCAGTACGAAGCCAGAAATACACCCAATGACTTTAGCCGTCCTGCGCCATTTATTTAAAAATAATCATAAGGTCTATGTGACTTGCCTATGGCCCGACGGACAATTTCTTGCTGAAGAAGCATTAGATCAAGTTGGGGGTAAAGAGTACGGCCTAAAATATGGCGAAAATTATGTTCTACTCGGCTTTCGACCGGGAAATGAAGCGGTTGTAAAAGGTATCGTCAGTAACCTACGTAAACTATATACCATTGATTCCAGAGGAACAAAGGTGACAGAAATCCCTATGATGGATGGCATTCACCGATTTGAAGATTTCGATTTTCTTTTTTCTGCTTCCGCAGGTTACCCTGGTACAATCGAATGGGTTCAGTATGCGGTTGATCCCACGGATGTTCCCATGAGTACAGGTACCACATCAATACAGGTGAATGAAGTCATGCCCTATGTGGCAGCTGGACAGGTGAATGGTATTCTGGCTGGAATGCCCGGTGCTGCAGAATATGAGGCACTGATTGGTGTTCCTGGAATTGGTACCAGTGGCATGGATGCCCAGTCTGTTGCCCATCTGGTGATTGTGCTATTCATCGTTCTGGGAAATATTGGTTATTTCATTGAACGACACCGTTCAAAAAAGTATTAAGGAGTGAATCATGTTTGGTGAAATTTTTGGCGCATGGATTGCAGCATTTTTAACGCTGGCAATTTTTTCATTTCTCTATAAGGATAATCCATTTTACAAAATTGCAGAACATATTTTTGTTGGTGTGTCTGCTGGTTATTGGATGTCCATGTTCTTTTGGACACAGATCCAACCCAACCTTTTTGGAAGATTGTGGCCGGCAACCCATTATTCCGATGGATTCTGGTATGGGATATATAATTTTTTAGGAATCATATCATCTTCTATATTTCCCGATGGCGGGATTGATAAAGGCCACGATATCCATTTCATCTATTTGATTCCATTTGCATTGGGAGTCATGATGTTATTGAGTTTATTTGAAAAGCTTAATTGGTTTGCTCGGTGGGGAATTGCTTACACTGTTGGAATGGCTGCAGGACTTCGTGCTTATGGCTATCTGAATTCCAATGTATTGGGACAGATTAAGGGAACTATTATTCCACTTGCAGACCCTGATTTACCATTCTTTAATCTAATGGGTGCATCCCATTTTAATAATCTTGTGATTTTAGTCGGGACTGTAACGGGATTACTGTATTTCTTCTTTTCCAAGGATCATACAGGAAATTTTGGAAAAGTCACTCGCGTGGGAATTTATTTCCTAATGATTTCTTTTGGTGCATCTTTTGGATTTGCTGTTATGGGACGGATTTCATTGCTCATAGGCCGTTTTGTAGAATTAATAACCTATGCTGGTGCCCAGTATCATCATGCCAGTATTTGGGT
>CAZCHA010000156.1:0-3663 GCA_964498175.1 uncultured bacterium | reverse complement strand
GGTCAAGAATATTCACAGCCGCGTTCAACAAGCCGCCTGGATTATCTCTAAGATCCAATACCAATCCGGTCATATCTTTTTCCAGTAATTCTCGCAATGCTTGTTTCATTTCCTTATCCGAATTTCGAGAAAATCTTGTTAATCGAATATAACCTGTTTGATTATCTAACATACCGGAATATGAAATATCTTTAACTTTAATATCTTCCCGAGTTAATTCAAATTCAATCAGATCTGCTTCATTAAATCGTTGAATACTCAAAATAACTTGAGATCCTTTCTTTCCACGAATGAGTTTTGCTGCATCATCCATAGAAAGACCTTCCGTCTCCTGATCACCAATTTTGATAATCTTGTCTCCACTAATAATCCCTGCACGCTTGGCCGGTGAATTTTCCATGGGTGAAATAACAGTTAAAACTTTTTCTCTTCGGCCAATTTGAATGCCTACACCTCCATATTTTCCCTTGGTAAGCATTTCAATTCCACTTCTCTCTTCATTCTCCAAATAAACCGTATAAGGGTCAAGATCAAGGAGCATATTGTTGATACTCATTTTTGTAAATGCATCCAGATCAATATCATCTACATAGTTTGTAACCAAATGACGATAAACATCATTAATTAAGGATTGATTTTTGCGGACTTTTTTGTAAATATCTCTTTTTTCAGCAAATAAAAGAGATAGTAAGACTGATATCAAGATTAAAATATTAATATATCTTTTACTTTTTTTCATTTTTCTTCTTTTTTATTTACTTCATACCAAATGACTTGATGGATTTCTTCCGGTGGTTTTTTCCCATCTAAAACAATGAATCGATCAGAATAAATCTGTGCAAGTTTAAGATATTGTTCCCGGACTTTTTCTTGCAATATTTTTCCTGCACCTTCGATTCTATCAGGATGCTTAGAATTTAGACGTTTATGACCTTCATCTGCAGTTACATCTATAAAAAAAGTAATATCAGGGTCAAGTTCAAAAGTGGCAAAATCATTTAGTTGCACTAAATAGTTAATGTCCAATCCCCTGCCACCACCTTGGTAAGCCAAAGTTGAATCCTTAAATCGATCTGCAATGACAATTAATCCAGAGTCTAGGCTCGGAATAATAACATCATGGGTAAGTTGTGCACGGCTCGCCGTCATAAGAAGCGCTTCAGTTCTCTCAGCCATTTTTTCATTACGATTTTTTAAGAGTACTTCCCTGATTTCTTCAGAGATCCGGGTACCACCAGGCTCACGTACCAACAACGAATCTATGCCATCTGACTCAAAGCGATCCATAAGCATCTTTACTTGTGTAGATTTACCACACCCATCGATTCCTTCGAAAGATATGAATAATGATTTATTTGAAATAGACATTTGGGTCATCTTTTCCTACGAGAATAACACATTCTCCCTTAGGTGGATGTCTGGTAAAATACGTCAACAAATCAGAAAGTGTTCCCCTTTTTATTTCTTCGTATAATTTTGTTAATTCTCTAGCTACCACTGCCGGACGATTTCCTAGACCTTCCAATAAATGCCTCAAGGTTCGCTGAATTCTCTTGGGTGACTCATAATAGATCAATGTGGACTGCTCTTTCTTCACACGTGTTATTCGTGCTTTACGACCTTTTCTTGGAGGTAAAAATCCTTCAAAAAGAAATCGATCAGTTGGCAGACCCGAAGACACTAATGCAGCCAGAGATGCAGAAGCACCAGGTATGGATTCAATAGTGATATCATGCTGCAATGATTCCCTGATTAGCTTGTACGCCGGGTCTGATATACCAGGGGTTCCAGCATCTGTAATTACAGCCAAATCTTTTCCACTTATTAAATGCTTGATTATTTTTGGAATCCGGGTAAATCGATTATGCTCAAAATAGCTAATGAGTGGTGTAGAAATTTCATAATGAGATAAAAGTTTTCGTGAATGTCGTGTATCTTCTGCTGCTATCAAGGGTACTTTATTTAAAGTCTCGACAGCTCTATATGTCATGTCGCCCAGATTACCAATGGGAGTGGAAACAATGAATAGTTTACCTTTGGTTTGTTCCACTTTTAAAGCTTTGCCAATGCTTTCTTTATCATTGATATTCCAAGATCAATTTCATTACGAGTGATATTCAAATGAGGCCTAAAGCGGATCGATTTAAGTCCGCAACCCAGTATTAAAGCGCCTTCTTTTGCAATGAGATTGGCTAATAGATCTCGGTCATCTCCACTTGGAAGATCGAATGCACAGAATAATCCTCTTCCGCGTGCATTGGATATGTTTGAATTCGCTTTAGATAATTCTTCTAATTGGCTTAAAAGATAGGCTCCAGTTTCTGATGCTTGGGCAACGAGGTTCTCTTTTTCAATGATTTCTAGATAAAGGGTAAACCGGACCATATCTACTAAATTTCCACCCCAAGTGGAGTTTATACGACTGGATTCGTGGAACACATTGTTATCTACTTCATCTACCCGATTGCTAACAAATATTCCACATACCTGGGTCTTTTTGCCAAAACTGATAATATCAGGCCTTGCTTTTTCACCATAGTGTTCGTGGGCCCACATTTTCCCTGAAATCCCCACACCAGACTGTACTTCATCGTATATGAGCATTATATCGTTTTCATCGGAGACACTTCGTAAATATTCCATGAATTCTTTTCTAAAATGATTGTCGCCTCCTTCACCTTGTATAGGTTCAAGAATTATAGCTGCAATATCGTGAGGGTTTTCTGTTATAGCGTTTTCAATTTCACGTTTGGCTTTTTCTTCCAAAGATATAGTGTTTAAAATATTTTTTTCAGTAAGTGGGAAACATAATTTAGGTGTTGTTATTCTTGGCCAATCAAATTTGGGGAAATAAAGAGTTTTCCTTGGGTCGGGTGAATCCGTCAATGACATGGTGTATCCAGTTCTGCCATGAAAACATTCATCGAAATGGATTACTTTAGTGCCTTTCTCTCCATTTCCTGCTTCAAGGTTTTTTCTGACCTTCCAATCAAAAGCAACTTTCAAAGCATTTTCAACAGCCAACCCACCGCCTTCTATAAAAAATGCATAAGGTAAGTAATCTGGTTGAGCTACTCGTCCAAAAGTGTCCACAAATTCAGCCATTTGAGTTGAATAAATATCTGAATTAGTAGGTTTATTCAAAGCTGCTTCTTTTAAACGATCTTGATTTTTTAAAATATGTGGATGATTATACCCAACTGATAAAGATGCAAACATAGAAAATAAATCTAAATATTCTCTTCCATCTCTCTTATCTACCAGCCATGAGCCATGACTAGATTTTAAATCAATCACGGGATCCATTCCGTCAGCTAATATATGCTTCCCCAGTGTTTCGTGTACTTTTGTTGCGTCTATTGTCATCTATATACCTATAATAATAAAAAAATGATAATTGTTAACTTAAATCAAATTTAATACCCTGGGCCAAAGGCAAGTCTGTACCCCAATTTATCGTGTTTGTCTGTCGACGCATATACTGTTTCCAACTGTCAGAACCAGATTCACGTCCGCCACCAGTTTCTTTTTCACCACCGAATGCCCCACCAATTTCTGCACCTGATGTTCCAATATTGATATTAGCAATTCCACAATCAGATCCAACAGAAGATAAGAATTTTTCTGCATGTCGCATATTTAGCGTAAACATAGCTGATGATA
>CAZCHA010000155.1:0-3686 GCA_964498175.1 uncultured bacterium | reverse complement strand
TTTCATTAATTGGAATATGAATTTCAGACCGTCCAAAGTCATCGAGCTCTGGATTAATATCAAAACGAATGTATTTTCCAGGTTCAATCTCCACACTATCAAATGAAACTTTATAGTGTCTTAGCGCCATTGCCAAAGATGCCGCTGGGAATAGTCTATCCCCGTAGAGCATGAGGAGTGGAAATCTGCGCTGCAGACCATCTGGATCCGGATCTGATTGGAAAAAATAAACTCCGGCAGATTTCTCAATCAGTATATCTACAGGGGCTTCAATATTGTAAGCACTGAAAATGGTTGAATATTTTTCTTTATCACCTTTAGACACCTTTCTGAAATAGTTTTTATCTTTCATTAATGATAAACGCCGATCCATTACTTCTGTTCTTATTTTAACTGAATCAGCGGCCTGTGCCTTGGTCTTTGGCTTGAAGCTTTGAGCAAAAATAATATTTCCTGCATTCTCTGCAGCAACACCAAGATCGTTGTCTGGATCTGGAAATTTTTCTTTTATTTGATTCGCAGTAGTATCATTTTCAAAATCAATATCTTTAATATTTAATTCCCGTTCACTATCTTCAATAAAATAAAAATCAAATAAGAATGCATCCATTCCATGCTCTGCAGCTGTCTTAATAACAGGAAGGTGTTTGTCCCTGCTCCAGGGGCTCCATTTCCCAATGGTTGCCAATGCATCTGTATCTATGTCTACAGTGGCAATGTCATCTCGGACTTCCACTAATCCACGATTCTTAAACCTCATATCCAATAGACTGTTTTCGAAATTATCATAAAGATCAAAAAATGATAAGAGGCAAACCACCGCGGCAACACCAAAAGCAATTAGAATGTAAGGAAGATTTTTATTCATAAAATGGTTAATTGATTACATTAGGAGTGATGAATATGAGCAGTTCTCGTTGTTCTTTTTCAATGGATGTGGATTGAAAAATCTGACCAAAAAATGGAATCCCACTAATAATGGGAACGAATTTTTTATTTTCAAGCACATTTTCAGCAATCAATCCACCGATGATTGCTGTATCGCCATCTTGCACAGTCACTTGAGTCTTTACCGTTCGTTTTGTAGAACGTGGTTTATCAGTATTGATCTCTGCTGCAGAAAGGAGTGCTTCAACCGTGGCATCTACCAATAAGGTGATTTTGGCACCTTCATTGATTCGTGGTGTTACCTTCAACTTAATTCCAATATCTTTTTCCGAAACCCGGTTAAGTGCAATATTTCCATAAGGGTTGAATGATTGAGACTGTTGATTTCCTTGATTGTATGGATTTTGAGAATTATTAGTATTGCCTTCAATATAAACCGTTGTGACTGTTTCAGTTTCAGCTTCATGGTTATCCAGGGTTGTCACCTGGGGACTCGAAAGAAGTTTGGATTGCCCCCGGGCTTGCATAATCCTTAATGCAGATGTCAATTGTATCGGGTTTAATGTTGCAATTGTGATATTGTTAAAATCAATCATTGCCAGGGATGTATCTGTTGTTCCTCCCAGTTGAACTGCAGCCTTAGACCAGTCAATACCATGCCCACGTGTTGTATCCAAATTTGTTTCAATAAATCTTACTGCAATATTGATATTGGATATAGCCACATCCAACTGTTCAATCATATTGAGGATGTGGACGATATTCTCCTGAACATCTGATATGACAATAATGTTTGATGCACCTTTAGTACTTTGGGAGGTGACAAGGGGTGTAAAGGATTGCAGTTTCCCCCTTGATGACATGACAGCACTAAGAGCACCCGATAGGTCATCGGAATTGATATATTTTAATTTAACAACCACCGTCTCTAGTTCACCCACCATCTCCGTATCAATCCCTTTAACAATAATGATATTTTCCTGGACAAAATAATTGTATCCATTCGGTTTCAGGATAGCATCCAATGCAGCTTTTACGGATACATTTTCCAAGTTAGCGGTGATGGTATCCTTTACTGCAGGACTAATCACAATATTGAGCCCTGTGAGTTCGCCAATCAACATAAGAATATTCTTAATGTCTGAATCTTTCATGTTGATGGACATTTTTTCATTCAAATTATACTCTTCGTCATTCTTATTTAACGGATTATAGTTTGAATTCTTCTGTCCAAACAGAGATGATGTTGCCATAAATGACAATAGTATTATGATGTAAATTTTACGTTCCAACGTCTTTAATTATCCTTGTTTTTCCCATGAGGAAGGTGATTTTCTGACTTTCAATTGATTCAATCCTTAAATTATTTATTAAATCTCCTTCTCGGAATCTTTGCCCGTTAATGATCACAAAAACTTTTTCACCCAGTTTTGCAACAGATTCAATTCTTAAATTATTCAAGTCCGAAATTGCTTGATCCTGGATAAATTCCTTTTGGGTTTCCTGCGGGAGTTCCATAGATTTTTCTTTTACTGGGATAAATGGATTTCTCCCCCAACCTTCTAAAGCTAAAATTTCATCAGAGATCGGATTGAAATCTGCCCGGGGTATTATACTACTTCTTCGTCCACTTAATTTCGCATTTTTTTCAGCTCTCTCTCTAATTTTAGCTATACGATTTACGTCAACGCGAGCAGTCTTTGGACGTTTTTTAACTTCCCTTTTTACCTCTACTACAGGCTTATCACTATTTCGAGTGATATAATCACTGATTGCATATATCAAAGATAATACAAGCCCTGCAGTTAAAATCTTTAGTCTTGGAGTCATAAAGGATTACACCTTAAGCTAACTCAAAAATGTGTGTATCTAAAATCATTTTATCATCAAACGTAATCTTAACTTTCCAAGTCAATTTATTGGTTGTTTCCAATTCCCGGTGAGATATAGCATGAATATTGTTACTTTTGTTCATTCTTCATTTACTATATAAAGCTCTTTATTGTCGTTGTAAGCGATGGTATTCTTTTCCAAGAGAAGTTGAATAACATCAGTATAATTAGAATTATAATCATCAATCATAAACTTTAAATCATCTAGAATATATGCGTTGTCATTTAATTGTATAAGAATTGTTTCAGTTATCTTCCCTACAAGCTCTGGAGATAGCTCTTTGGTATTTATTTCAATAATATCATATGGGTTGTTTCCAACTCCCGTCCATACTCTTTTTTTGGTAGTTTTTGGATCATTAGCTCTTGTATTTGGCTTTTGGACTAAATCTTTTTTTTTGCCATTTTTTTGAATTTGGGTATCAGTTTTTTCTGTTGTTTCAGATTCTACTATAGGTTCTGTCGCAGGTTCAAACATCCAGTCAGGAATATTTTCAGGAGCATCTTCAGGCCTATCCATTTTATTGGTTGATGTTAGCTCTGCTTCTTTAGGTTCAGGGTTTTTTGTCTTTGTTTTCGGTTTAACCGTCTCAGCTGTGTATTTCTTTTTTACAGCTGTCTGGAAATAGGCATAAGAAATGAATTTTATATTCTGTTTCGGTGAATTTCCCTTTTGGGCAATATCTATATTGGATGCTGTGAGTCGATATTGGCTTTCTGCCATATTTTCTAATAATTTTCCAAAATTGACAAAAGACCCATTAATCTCGATATCAATGGGAATTTTTTCTATGATGATTTCATCTTCGCTTTCAGGTAAGATGATTGTTTTTTTATCAATGGCTATGTTAGATGGCGAATAACTAATTACAGATAATCCATTATTTTTTATCATACTATAAAGTA
>CAZCHA010000154.1:0-3698 GCA_964498175.1 uncultured bacterium | reverse complement strand
CCGGAATTATCATGAATATCCAAGTAATAAACACCAGAGATTACAGCTTTTTTTTTATGATCGTGCCACCCAGTGGATTCCCCAGGTTTTGCTACATTAAACCAAAATTCATCAAAAGAGATGCCCAAACCCTGGTGGGGAACAATGACCGATTTATTTGTAATTTTTTTCGCAAAAACAGATGCAGCCATAAAAACATGTTTAACAGCAGGAACATGATATGGATCAAGATACAGGTTCTCCCATCTGTTATTGATTAAATGGGACTTTCGCAAATGAGATGAATATTTTTTCAAATCTTTTAAAATTTCAAATCGATATTTGTCTGAAATTTCAGGAAAAAATGTATGAATATGTTGTGAATGTGTTGCCATATGTTTTTTAGGGACTCAATTTAGGCAGTTGTTAAATTATGTGTCATATTTTATTTCAAAAAGGATAAATACTTGAAAGGACTTTTCCCCGTATTTGCAGGGCTATCGTTGTGGTTCATCGGCGGCCCCGATGGTTTGGATACCCAAGCATACCAATTGTTCATTGTTTTTCTTACAGTTATTGCATCATTGATGGTTCGGGCAATTCCAATGGCAGTGAGTGTATTAACAGGACTGACATTTGTTGTCACGGCAGGAATTCTTCCTTTAAAAAACGCATTGATGGGATACAGCGATACAACAACTTGGTTGGTTGTTGTTGCATTCATGATCGCCGGTGCTGTGATCGAGACCGGGCTGGGACGACGAATTGCATTACTCTGTATTTTAATTCTGGGGCGATCAATCACAGGGTTAGGCTATGCAATATGTTTGGCAGAATTTATCCTTGGTCCCGTGGTCCCATCTAATACAGCCCGTGGTGGGGGAATCTTAGCCCCCATCGTTGATTCCATATCCCGCACATTGGGATCATCACCAAAAAATAAACCGGAAAAAGCAGGACAATATCTTCACCTTGTGGGTGCTCATGCTAACCTAATTACTGCAGCAATGTTTCTTACTGGCATGGCCGCCAATCCATTGGTTTCTAAAGCAGCATTTGATATTTTTGAGATTCAATTTGATTGGTTCACATGGGCTAAGGGCGGCATCGTGCCAGGGTTAATCGGCTTGACAGGACTTCCATTATTGATTAATTATATCTCAACACCCACAATCGATTCAATCCAACCAATCCGTGAAAAAATTCAAGAAGATATTCAATCTCTTGGACCATGGACTTGCAAGGAGATTATTACAGCTTGCACTCTTGGACTGATGCTGATTCTTTGGTCGACCAAGCCTTTTCATGGTTGGGGTACCACCACGGTTGCTTTCTTGGGTTTAGTCATCATTTTACTTACTCGTACTTTGACATGGGATCAATTGGTGAAAAATCATAAAGCGTGGGATGCGCTCATTTGGCTCGGTGGGTTGTTAACACTGGCAACAGGATTGAAAGATTTAGGGTTTATAGGTTGGTTTGGGAATTTGATCGAAAACGGACTAACTGGTATTTCTCCCATAATGCTACTTATTGCTTTGACACTCATTTATTTTTATTCCATGTATTTTTTTTCCATGCTCACCGCTCATATTATAGCTTTGGTTGGAACAATTTTTCTTGTGGCATCTGGTGTAGGTTTGAATCCATTTCTCGTAGTAGGTGTCATGGCTTATTTTTCCAACTTATGCGGTTGTATAACCAATTATTCCACAGGACCAGTTATTATTTATTTTGGGAATGGTTATGTCCAACCACTGGCCTGGTTTAGAATTGGGTTTATTGTTTCAATTTATCACTTGGTGGTTTGGCTCGGGATTGGCTCTATCTGGTGGAAAATGATTGGCTGGTGGTAACGAACCATTCAAATAATAAAAAAAGCCCTTCCGCATTATGCAGGAGGGCTTTTTTATTTAATATGGTAAGTATGCTATTTCAAAAGTACCATTTTCTGAGTGTGTCGTTTCGTTCCAGAGATAAGTTCTGAGAAATAAATACCACTGGCAAATCCACGGGCATCCCATTGCACTTCGTAACTCCCGGGTTGGAGCTGCCCATTAATAAGTGTTGCAACATTCCGTCCTGAAACATCATAAATACGCAATGTTGATTCATGTGAAGTGCTCCCAACATCAAACCTGATAGTTGTCACCGGATTGAACGGATTAGGATAGGCTGCATAGAGTTTGAACTCTTTAGGTAGTTCTCCATTTGTTGGTTCAATAGACGTCAATACCGTTGATGTGAAAACGGTTTCTTGATTGATACGAAAACTTTCAACATCCACTAATTCATCAAACCCAGGGAGGTCCATATCACCAAAACATTCTTCATAGGATTCATATTCATCATCTTCACATGGATTAAATGAAGCACTTGCAAAAAGTGTATCTTCAATAATCATGTACCTTAGTGCCATTGTATCTGCTTCATCTTCATAATAATAATAATAATAATCATCACCTTCAAAATACAAGAATAAAGAGTCTGTTGTTGCAGACCAATCAAAATAAGATGTGTCAGAATATTCTTCCCCATAATAATCATCATACCCAACTTCAATATCCATTCCAGTTGAATCTTCAGAGAATGATACATAAAATTCCCTATCATCATCTCCTTCACCATCTTCATTGAAAAAATCAATAGGGGTTTCTACGCCTGCCTCAAAATCAATCCAACCGGGGCCAATGGTGCCCGTAACTGTAAGAAGTGCAGTTCCTGTAGAATCATACAAACTCAAATTAGCAAATGTGATGGACGTATCATCTATGGATGTTGCGGCAGCTGCTTCTTCAGAATCCGCCATCAACTCAATTACGCCTGTCTCATCAAACATTAACCCCATGACCATATTTTCAAATCCGAAACCTATGACAGTTGGATTTTCAATATCAAGACTATCTAAATCCATTCCAAATGATACCATAAAGAATTCCATTAAATCCATATTCATGATCAATAGGTCTGGTCCATCGTCTTCTTCGTCATGCCCATCTGCAGGATAACGCCAGTAGGAAAAACCGCCGCCGTTGTTACCGTTAGTCCAGCTGGCCATCACTATATCGTAGTACTTATCTTCTTCTAAACACCACAGGGATACAGTTTCATCTATAAAAGATTGGGGATTATTGTTCATTGCCGCATGCCATGAAGTATATACATTTGTGTCCAGCATCGTTGCTTCTTCAGTAGACATAGGCGCCCAGAGTGTACCTGCAGGTCCGTATTCTCCAAGCTCATTGTAGGATGATTCTGAGTAGGGATTGAAAAGTCCTTGGTTATCAGCCCGTGTAATAGCAACAGACTCTGTGATTTGATCCCAGTTTGCTGGATCGCTAACATCGGCATAGTCTTCTTTCTCGAAGAAGATCGGTTCATCATCACCTCCTCCTCCACCAGCCCATTCATTTTCCATTCCCATTACAAAATCGGCATAAGTTTGATCTAAGTCACCGTCGTCAAGAAAACATCCAACACTTCCGCCCTCTACTAACACGTATTCGGAAACAAATGAGTAAACAGCCATTTTATATGGATCTTCGGGCCAATTGATTTCGCAATTCCCTGGATCATCTCCTCCAAGCCCGCCGGACACATAATCACCATCTACCACAAGACTGAATTCAGATTCAAGGTCGAAGGCATTTTCACCCCAATCACTTGAATTATCATTAACATAATCCTGGGCAAAGGTTAAAGCATCATAATTTCGAGAA
>CAZCHA010000153.1:0-3707 GCA_964498175.1 uncultured bacterium | reverse complement strand
GTAAATTATTTTAAAAGAAGAACTTTTTTTGTTTCCTGATAAAATATGTTGGATCCATTTGCAGGCCCCCTTGCCTGTACTGAAATAAAATATACGCCACCTGAAGCAAGGTGACCACTTTCAGTTTTCCCATCCCAAATAGTTGCCCCCTTCCCGGCTGGTCGGGTTTCATTTAATAAAGATCGGACCTTCCTGCCTAATACATTAAAAATATTTATTTCGATATTCAGATCATAAGGTAATTCATACGAAATAACCGTTGATGGATTGAAAGGATTTGGAAAAGGTCCATTTAGCCTGAATCCAGCGGCAATAGGATATGGATCCAAACTCAGAAGAACTTCACTATCCATCCAAGCTAATCTCTGGGTAGTCCATGATTTTAGATAATCAATTTCTTCTTCATAAGTATCAAACACATAATAGTTTGGCCATATATAATTCCCCAACAATGGCCATCTTGCAAAGTTGCGGTCTACTGCAGGACCGAGATAATCTGCAATACTATCAATAATTGAGTAAATATGTTCTTCAGAAAAAATTGTTTGTCTTAATTCTGTATATCTGACAGCTGCTTTGTGTTGAAAAGCCAAATCTTCCCACAGCAATTCCCACCAGAATGCCATCTGGTCGCCCCCCTCAGGGTTATATTCTAAAAGCCAATTGTCTACTTCCCATGTTTCTCCATAATCACAATTACCAAAACCATGGTTAAAATCCCAAACGGGTCCAGCAGTGAGCCGATTATCGATACTTTCTTTATCTTTATAAATATATGTACTAAGCCGGTAAGCATCTACATTCTTGGCTAATTCCTGTAATAATATAAAATCAACGAAGGATTCCACATTCATCATTGATGGGTAACCAGTGGAATCGTTTGTGTAATCATTATCCATCATAATGGTTTCAAAATCATTAATATATTCCTCAATATATGCTTCCTGTTCAGGAACAATATCACTGGGTTTTGGATAATGATAATTGTAGATCATGTTATCAAACTCACTTTCAAATCCACCTATATTATCGCCCGTATAGAACCAATCAAATTTAAGAATATAGCCACCAGTCACATCATCACCAGTTATTTCATCAGGATTTAGTTTTGAGATATCCACGCGATTCCCATCACGTTTGATCTTTTCCATCAAAACATAGATGCCTCGATATTCATCATTCAAATAAAGTTCCACATGTCGGCTTCGGGATGCATACCGTCCCATTTCATTTGAAAGTTGATAGGTCAAAACATTCCGAATCATGGTTTTATCTTGCCAGGGTGCATATAGTACCCAATCATTTTCTGCCGGCATGCCAAGAAGTTCAACATTGCTGTTCTCACCTTCCTCATCTACTGTCTCAAACCTGTAAGGCGTTTTTCCCTGCCATTGAGACGAATTCCCTCGCCTCTCAATGGTAATAGATCCATCGAAATCATTGAATGGGTCATCAATGTAGTTTACCCCTGATTCGTTATTAATAATTCCCATTGAAGCGGGAATTCGAGGTTCATCCGGGATCTCAACACCATAAGTATCAATCAAAATGATGGGAAGGTTGAATCCATCTAAAATAATTGGTTCTTGGAACCACCATGGTGGTGTTTCATAAAATTCTGAATCATCTGTTATACCAAAGGATAAATAAAAATTTCCTGACATATCTGAAGAATTAATGCCAACATTATGAATCTGAACGGCGAATACATTTTCTCCGTTTGTCAGAAAGGAATCCAATTCTAATGAATCCAAAATAAAACTCTCTGGTAAACCGCCGTTATACAAAGATGCCTCATGGTCATAGGTTGTTGTTTCATCGTAAGGTACAAATGTCCCAGGTTCAGATAAATTAAAAGATCGCCCAATTTCATGACCATTGAGATAGGCCACAAATCCATCATCATAATCGGCGCTTAGTACTGCTGAAGAAAGTTTTGTTAAATCAGATACAGAAAAATTTCGCCTGAAATAAACAGAAATAGCAGGATCAATTATTGTACCATCATCACCATCGCCATAACCAAATCCACCTGGGCCTTCATCCCAATTAGAAACATCAAATTCAATTGTATTCCAACCAGTCTCCACAGCAAAAGATGGAACAATATATCGCCAATCATCTTCGGCAAAAATTGCAGTTTCCCAATGGTCTTGTCCATGTAAGTTTGTTAAAGTAATAAAAATAAAAATGATTTTAAGCATTTGAGCTTTCATAGGTATTATTATAGGGAAAAATTGTAGCTTAATCCAAATACGCCTATCTCATCTGGATTTTTTTTTGTCTTATCTTCGTTTTTAAGAGTATAAAATATTTTTATTGAGTTTTTTTTTGGAAGTTTATATGTGAGACCAAATGAAAACCTTGTTTCATCAAGCGGATAATTGGTGGCATCAAGCAATTGAATAAATTCACCGGAAACATAGGGCTCAATCTTTTTATTTAACCTGTAATTAATAGACAATTTATTTCTAATTAACTCTTCAGGGATTTCTCCTTTCTCATAGGTTCTCTGATACTTTGTACGGTGTTTCAGGCTTACAGGTTTGAAGCTATATTTATATGAACCGCTAAAGCTTACCCGCTGTTTTGTTTTGTCTTTGTAAGTCATATAACGAAAGGGAAGCTCTATTTTAAAACCTTTAAATACTGAATATGAAAGTGAAAATTCCGAGAAAGTTTGCTTAAATGTAGATAGTTGATTATCTAATCTTAATTCCTGTTCAAATTGTAGTTTAAAAGAGTAAGGAAGTTTTTTTTCAAAGCCTACACTGGTCCAAGATTGATTATCATCTAATCCGTAAGAACTTTGGATGCAAATAATTAGTAGCCAATGCCGAAGGTAATATCTTATATATTTTAACACCTTACTAAATCAATGAAATAAAAAAACCATATTGGGGGATATATACAATTTTATTAATCTATTCTTTGTAATAAATCTTGATCCGCACTGTGTCACGTAAAAAATTCATCCTGGAAAACTGGAAATCTTGAATATTTAAGCCAGTTCTCTCTTTGAGATCAGTAAGTAACGCTTCGTGATTTTGTGGTTTAACATTTTCAATCTTCTCATAATCAATATTCATAGAAGCCAACAAATTATTTTGCCAATATTTTTCAAGAAAATAGGTTAGTCCAACCAATGCTGTATTTGTAAATAACAGTGCTTCAAAAGATACTTCATCACCACTCAAAGCATTGATCACCCCGATGGTGATTACAATAAATAGATAGGTCATCTCTTTAATGGGGATGGGGTCTGTTCTGTAGCGAAGAATGGCAAATACAGCAAACAGCCCAAAAGCAAAACCCATGTTAATAGTGATACTTCCCAAAATCGATGCAAAAAAGAAAATCAGAGAATTAAACATAAAATACGTAAACACAAAATCATTATTGTTATGATCTCGCTGATAAATCAGTTTAATAATGATAAATGCAACTGACAGGTTAAATCCAAAACGGATAATTAAATTTAATAATTCATGAGATAATTCCATTGTCCACCTTTTTTAAGATTGAGCTAAAATTTTATTTATTTGTAATAATCTGGGTTTAAAGCGGTTGTATTTAAGATTATTATTGACATGTAGCAAACCCATACAATATTTACTAAACCGCATTTCCTGAATTTTTAAATTACGTAAAATCCTAATAAAATCCGATTTTGGATTGTACTTATTTTGTTTTATTTCTGATATTAT
>CAZCHA010000152.1:0-3715 GCA_964498175.1 uncultured bacterium | reverse complement strand
TAAGGAAGTCAAGGAAGTTAGAGATTTGGTACATCATGATGATGATATGTATGAAACTATTTGTACCAACATGTACAATCGAGGCGTTTGGATGGAAGATGATGCCCGGGAACCTTGGTTTATATGTGATGCACACACGGAAGGGATCATTGACGAAACATTAAATAAATTCGAAGATGCAGTAAAATCCGCAATTCATGGCTGAACTGAAAAAAACTGTCTTTTGGTCAGACCAATATCCCAGGCCCAATGGACTGTCAGTAGCAAATGAGTTGCCTAGCCAAGTCGATGTAGCAATTGTAGGAAGTGGATATACAGGACTTAACTGTGCCAACATTTTGGCTAAGGCAGGCAGGTCCGCAGTTGTGATGGATCAGCATACCATCGGTTGGGGCGCTAGTTCTCGAAATGGCGGTATGGCAACACCAGGGCTTAAACAGGATATTTTCAAAATAAATAAAACCTATGGGACAGATTATGCCCGGGAATTTTGGAAATCATCGGTAGATGCAATTGATCTTCTTGAAACAATCATACATGAAAATCAGATTGATTGTGATTGGGAACGAAACGGACATTGTGCTCTGTCTTATAAACAATCTCATTTTGATGAACTTCCTGATTATGTGAATTGGTTGAAAAAGGAAATGGATCATGATAAAACAATCGTCCCAAAAGAAAAATTAAAAAGTGAAATTGGGACTCATGCTTATTTCGGAGGGCTTGTGGATGAATCAAGCGCAGGACTCCATCCGGCAAAATATGTTTATGGCTTGGCAAAATCTGTTGCTGCCCGCGGGGTTATTTTATGTGAAAATTCAAAGGTTTCATCTATCCAAAAGGAGTCGAATGGATTTGAAGTAACGACAAACCAGGGAGCAATAATGGCCAAGGATGTTGTTATTGCTACAAACGGTTATACCGATATGTTAATTCCAAAATTGAAGCCGAAAGTATTTCCGGTTGGCAGTTATATTATTGTAAGTGAACCTCTTCCAGGAGATTTGCAGGATAGGCTTAGCCCCAAACGACGAATGTTCTATGATTCAAAAAATTTCTTGAATTATTTCCGACTTACTCCGGATGGGCGCATGCTTTGGGGCGGCAGAAATGATTTAAGCACCAGTCTGGATCTTAACGAAAGCGCATCTATTTTAAAGAAACAGGTTTGCACGGTTTTTCCAGAATTGAATGATTTTAAATTCACTCATTCCTGGACAGGAAAACTGGGAATCACCTTTGATTTGATGCCGCATATTGGGCAGATCAATGGCATTCATTATGCATTAGGATATGGTGGCCATGGTTTATCCATTGCCACTTATCTTGGGACAGAATTGGGATTGCTCATGACAGGACAAAAGGATCGCAGTCCTTATGAAGAAATTTCTCACCAAACCATGTTCTTCTACAAAAAAAATCCCTGGTTTCTTCCTTTCGCTGCAAAATATTATCGTTTTTTAGATTGGATATCGTAACACATGAATGAAATAGCAACAATTGATTATATAATTATTGGTCTATATTTGTCAGGAATGGTAGGTGTTGGATTTTGGTTTGCAAAAAAACATTCTGATTTTGAAGATTTCTTTCTTGCAGGCAGATCACTCACAACACCACTTTTAATCACGACTCTTATTTCTACCTATTATGGAATTGATGTTTTATTTGGTGATTCTCAATTAGGTTTTACCAATGGTGTAGTGGCTTGGTTTGCCTATGCTCGTCCTACATACGCATTTTTTTTGATAGCCGCATTTTTATTGGCCCATCGATTAAGGGAGGAAAACTTTAAAAGTCTTCCCGATATTTTAGATAAATATTATGGGCGAAAAACGCGCTATGTAGGGGCCGTCACATCTTTTATTTATTCTCTCCCTGCTTTATCCCTTTATGGATTTGGCATGTTGGGTGAAGTTATTCTTGGTTGGGAACCTATCATGGGCATGCTGGTTTTAGGCGGCATCGCTTTAATCTATACCATCACCGGTGGATTTTGGGCAGTTGCCCTCACGGACTCCATTCAGTTTGTCCTAATGTGTGTGGTCCTGGCTATGGCATTTCCTTTTGCTATGAATTTGATTGGTGGATTTGATTCTATGATCGAAGTATTGGAGCCTAGCTACTTTGATACTTTGGGAGGTATGTCCATTTGGCTCGTTATTATATATGCTTCTACTGGACTATCGATTCTGGTTGAGCCCACGTTTTACCAACGGATTTTTGCTGCAAAATCATATAAAAATGTGAGAAATGCCTTGGTGATTGGAATCTTCATTTGGGGTTCATATGATTGGGTAATTACCATTTTAGCTATGGCTGCAAAAGTGGCTGTTATTCAGGGGACATTACCTGGTGATGTTGCACCTGATGCTGCATTATTAACAATTATGGTAGCAGCACTCCCAGCAGGTGCTTTAGGGCTCTTTTTGGCTGGGGTTCTTTCAACCGAAATGTCTACATTAGATTCATATTGTCTTGTTGCCGGTGGAAATGTTGCCTACGATATTTATAAACCAGCTTATAAACCATCTGCTACCGATCAGGAATTGATCAAAACTACACGCCATGGTATATTATTGTCTTGGGTCTTGGGGTTTGCCATGGCCATTTCATTTGATCAAATGCTGGGTCTTTGGGTTTTTATGGCTTCTATTTTAATATCAAGTGTATTGGCGCCGATCCTGTTGGGAATGTATGTACCAAAATTTAGAAAACCCCTTGCAGGATTTTTGAGTGCAGGATTAGGATTAGTATCAACCCTTATACTGAATATTTATATCATGACAAATGGTGTATTTGATTTAGAAGAAGAAACTTATATTATTCATTGGTTTGGAATAGATTTTTTGCAGGAATTTGTTATGTATATCACCGTTCCGATTTCACTCATTGGTTTTTTCTTAGGTGTATTATTTGATAAAGGAGACCGATCATGAGCCCTTGGGAAATATTCACCTGGATCACTGTTCTCATATTGGGTTTTGGCTCTATTGTTGTATTTGTATTATTTGTAAAGGACATAAAAGAAATTTTGAAAAAATTTCATAAGGAGTAGAGGAATGAACACCCAAAACTATATTAACAATACCTGGTGTAATGCAGAATCAGGTAAAACATTCGATGTGGAAAATCCATTCACAGAAGAAATAATTGCAAAGGTTCCTGCTAGCGATGAAGCAGATATAAATAAAGCAGTAACAGCGGCGCAAAATGCATTTGGAGATTGGCGGCGTTTAACAGCAGGTAAGCGAAAGGATTATATGCGTACCATGGCAAATAAGTCGCGTGAACATGCAGAAGAAATTGCAAAAACAATTTCATCCGAAATGGGAAAACCATTCGAAGATGCTATAAGCGAAATCGAAGATGTGGCAGAATATCTTGAGTATTACAGTGAAATGGCCCGTGATCATGTGGGACGAATCGTTGCACCGGTGGCAGAAAATTCAATGTCATTAGTCCGCTATGAGCCTTATGGTGTGGTGGGCTGTATCATTCCTTGGAATTATCCTTTATCACTCATGGGTTGGAAATTGGCACCAGCATTGGCAGCTGGAAATACCATCGTCATGAAACCGTCGGAAGTCACTTCTCTCTCCATATTGCATTGGATTGAAATTGCCGGTGGTGGTATGCCGGCAGGTGTTATGAATGTTGTAACTGGTTTGGGTGGAGAAGCAGGTGAAGCATTGGTTAAACATCCCGATGTGCC
>CAZCHA010000151.1:0-3769 GCA_964498175.1 uncultured bacterium | reverse complement strand
TTTCAGGATATATTAGCCAAATCTTCCGGAAAATTGATCCTGATGGATTTTGAAACTGAATGGTGAAGTTGGTGTGATCGGCTGGATGTCGATACATATTCCGATAGTAAAGTCAAAGCATTCGCAAACAAACACTTGATCAGCATGAAAATTGATGCGGAAAAAGGTGAAGGGATTGACTTGGCGAAACAGTATGGTGTGCGCGGTTTCCCTACTATCATTTTTGCAAATGACAAAGGTATAGAGGTTGACCGTATTATCGGTTATAGGCCTCCAGAATCGTTCTTGAAAGAGTTAAAAAGGATTTACTCTGGTAAAAATACGCTGCCAGATATGTTAGAAGATTTTCAACAAAATCCAACAAAGTTTAATACACTCTTTAAATTGGCAAAAAAATATGAATCTATGAATGATCAATCATCCGCCAAACAGATGGTGAATGCTATCCTTGATGCTGGGACAGATTCCGCAGGAACAGCAGCTTTCTATTCGATTTTATATGATGCAAGGGAAATAAAAGATCCGATACCGCTTATTGCTTATGCAGACAAAAATCCTAACAGTGAGAATTCAACGATTGCTTTGGGAGAAGCCATGTGGTTTGTCCGAAGAGCTGGAGAAAACCCTGATCTAGAAGCTGATCTTTATGTTCGGATTGTCAAAGGGATGAAAGATCCCAATCCTAGCAGATTGAATGGATTTGCTTGGCGAATGAGTGAACTAGAGAAGAATATGGATTTAGCTCTAGAAAAAATAATTTGGGCAATCGACCACGTAAGTGACGAAGAACAAAAATACATGTTTCTTGATACAAAAGCGGAATTACTTTGGAAAATGGGTAGGGTAGACGAAGCTATTTCAGAAATTGAAAAATGTGTCACCAATAAGCCTGAAAAAACCTATTATCGTGAACAGTTAGAAAAATTCAAAAAATCATTGAATAGCTAAAGAAAATCCTAATTATTATTTATTTATCAAATAAACCGCAGCAATTCCAAAAGTACCACCAATAAATGTGGTGAAAATGAGTGGTTCATTCAGAAAGAGCATAGCAAACCCCATGGATGCTAAAGGGACAGTGAAAATATAAGCGCTGGCTTTTTTTGCCCCCAATTGCACAGAAGCCTGAAAATAAATGGATGTACCAAATGCCATGGCGGCTACAGCCATAGTCATCATATTTAACCAAAAGATCCAATTAAATTGAAAAACACTTACTAATGATTCATCCAAGCCAAGGAAAAAGCTTAATATTGTTGAAATTGTGAAACACCAAAAACTATAGGGTAAAAAATGGGTTACCTCCTTTGACCTTGCTGTAATGATCGTTACGGAGACCCAAGACAAGGATGACATGATATAATAAAAATTTCCTGATTGAAATAGTAGCGTAAAGCTTAAATCCCATATTTTGATTATAAATGCTCCACCGATAAATCCAAGGATAAGTCCAACAATATCTTTTTTTAATAAATAACCACTAAAGAAAAGTGCTGAAAAAAGGGCTGTAAGAATTGGATTCAATGTTGTAACTAAAACACCTCCTGCACCAGCTAATCCAACTTGAGTTCCTTTGAAAAAGAAGAAGTTATAGGATACCATGAAAATGGAATTAAGAATAATAATTCGAATTGCTTCTTTGGTGATTCTCAATGATTGGCCGTGCCACCAAACTATTGGAGCGAAAGAAAGAGTTGCAATAAAAAAACGCCAAAACATCATTATGGATGCACTTCCATAATTTCCTGCAATTTTTGCATTTGTCCATGATAATCCCCAAGTAATCATAGCCAGAAGCATGAGTATAGTGATACGCAATTCCTTGGATTTAATTTTTACCATAATGTTTTGACTAAATTCCGAAAAATTCAACCTATAATTTCGGAATTACAAAAACTTACATCCGAAATACTGGAAAATTTTGATCTGGCACCGGACTATATTTTACTGCTTTCAGCGCTTGAATCAATACCCTGCGTGTATCTGTTGGTTGGATGACACCATCATCCCAAAGTCTGGCACTGGCAAAATAAGGGTGACCTTCTTTTTCATATTTATCCAGAATAGGTTTTCGAACCAATTCCAACTCTTCAGCTGTCATTTCTTCACCTTTATCTTTGAGTTGGTCACTTTTTATTGTAGCCAGCACATTTGCGGCTTGATCACCTCCCATTACAGAGATACGCGCATTAGGCCACATCCAAAGTAACCGAGGTTGATAGGCTCGTCCACTCATAGCGTAATTTCCGGCACCAAAACTTCCGCCAATTAGCACTGTTAATTTCGGTACATTGGCTGTAGAGACCGCTTGGACCATTTTTGCACCATCTTTTGCGATGCCGCCAGCTTCAGCTTTCTTACCCACCATAAATCCAGTAATATTTTGAAGAAACAGGAGGGGAATCTTTCTTTGGCAACAAATCTCAACAAAGTGAGCACCCTTTAGGGCTGTTTCACTAAAGAGAACACCATTATTGGCTACAATCCCAACTGCTTCTCCACCGATCTTGCAGAATCCCGTCACGAGTGTTTTTCCATAATCCGCTTTGAATTCTTCAAAGTTTGAGCCATCAACGATTCGAGCGATTACTTCACGTACATCAAAGGGAATACGGTGGTTTTGAGATACAATCCCATATAGTTCATTTGAATCATAAACTGGTTCATTATAGCGATTTATTTCAGGTATTGATTTAGGGTAATGATTAATAATTGCTCGAATCTTTTCAAGGGCTTCATCATCATTTTCAGCAAAATGATCAGCCACTCCGCTCATTCGTGTATGGAGTTTTGCACCACCTAGTTCTTCTGGCGTGGCTGTTTCACCAATGGCAGCTTTCACCAAGGGGGGACCGCCAAGAAATATGGTTCCTGTTTTATTTACAATTACTGCTTCATCGCTCATGGCAGGAACATATGCTCCACCTGCTGTGCAAGAGCCCATGACTGCTGCGATTTGCGGAATACCTGCTGCACTCATCCGCGCCTGGTTATAAAATATTCGTCCAAAATGGTCTCGATCTGGGAAAACTTCATCCTGCTTGGGGAGAAATGCACCACCACTATCAACAAGATAGATGCAAGGAAGTCGATTTTCTGACGCAATTTCTTGAGCTCGAAGATGCTTTTTTACAGTTAATGGATAATAAGTGCCGCCCTTAACTGTCGCATCGTTTGCGACCACAATACAAGAATGCCCATGTATTTCAATGATTCCAGTAACGATCCCAGCGGCTGGAACAGGATCATCATAAATCTCATAAGCAGCTAATTCAGAAAATTCAAGAAATTCTGTTTTGGCATCTTTTAGTCTTTCTATTCGTTCCCGAGCCGTGAGCTTTCCGCGATTGTGATGTTTTTCAATTCGATGAGATGGACCCATTTCTCGAATTTTTTCCAAGATGGTAACTAACTCATTCGATAATCCATTATTGTACTCATAATTCGCTTTGAATTTTTCAGATGATTTATCGATCTTGGTATCAATCTTAGGCATGGGTGACTGTCTCCTTTTCTATGATATTTTGGATGAATTTAGCCGCTTGAATCAAATTCTTAGACTGAATTCCAGTTTCAATCCCAAGAGATTGACATAATGAGTGGAGGGTCTCTGTGGCAATGTTTCCCGAAGAACCTTCTGCATATGGACAACCGCCTATTCCTCCAGTGGAACTGTCAAATTTGTATACTCCGAATTCAAGGCTTGCGCGGATATTCTCTTCTGCAAATCCAAATGTGTCATGCATGTGGAGTGCAAATAATGAGGGAG
>CAZCHA010000150.1:0-3794 GCA_964498175.1 uncultured bacterium | reverse complement strand
ATTATAGTCACTGGTTTCTAACCCAATACCATTACCATTATACACATCCGCATATTCTCCACCATAGACTCCTTCACTAAAAAAATAATCCACTTCAGAGAAATCACCAGCAACTTCAGTAGAATCCACTAATAGAGAATAGCCCATCCATGTTTTAACACTCCCTGTTCCCGGAGTTCCCGCGCGATCATCTACGACAATATAATATGTTCCAGCATCCCATACTATCCGTGGAAGCATATTGGCATATTGCGGTGCTGATTCAAATCCTGAGATACATTCAAAATTATATTGATCAGTCGTGCCGTCTGGATAGTAAATGGGTGAATTAGAATCATCCTGGAAAAAGATCCAGGAAGCTTCGCTGCAATCATCTGTATAAATTCCAATCTGGATATCTACATTAGTCAATGCATCACAGGTAGTTACATAAATTGTCGCCGGTTGAGACAGGGTAAGTTTATAGGTATAATCAGCGCCATTGGCGCCATTACTATGTTCTCCACCTCCTGGGAATGGGAAAGTACTTTGATCCCAATCATCATCTTCTGTCGTTAAATCTGCCAAATGACTAAATGGAAAGTCCGCTTCTGTTATTTCCATGTCAAAACAATCACCCCCACTTTCAGCAAATACATCATCATCCCAAGTACCATTACCAGTATTGTACAAGAGTCCCACTGTTCCACCTTCTACATGACTAGCAACTACCGTGGATTGATTATCATTAAAATTCCAATAACCAATTAAACCAGGTTCATCTCCTTCAAGAACATCATTCATTGTAGCCTGAATTTCAGAGCCCGTATTTGCCATCTCCCATAGTCGGACTTCATCGATAGAGCCTTTGAAAGAAGTATTACCATCCAAATATTTACCAATATATAAATCAGTGGCTATGTCTTCCCAGACTATTGATCCGCCTACGTTTGCGGCGGAATAGCTGTCCTGTTCCACACCATTTTTAAATATTTTTGCTGTGGCACCATCATATGTACCGGCAATATGGGTCCATGTATTGCCATCATATGGAATCTCAGTCCCTGGCCAGTTCGCGAGTTGAGGAAATACATCTTCGTCATCTGCGGTAATGACAACAAAGCGCCATTTTCCATCTTTATACATAAATGCAAATCCTGATTCAACTGTTGGACCTGCAAGTGTGAAATAAGAGACTATACCATTCTGGTTATAGGCTGCTGGGTCCTCAGTTGGCTTAACCCATGCTTCCAGTGTCATACCTGCTGTAGGTTGGTTCTGTTCGTCTGATGGAACCGTTACATAATCCTCGTTTCCTCCATTCGATTGAAAATTAAAACTATTATCTTGCTGGGCTATTAAACCTGAAATAGTTGATAATAACAGTATAGATTTATTCCACATTGATATACCCAGAGCCAAAGCTCTTTACTACAACTGAATCATTATTGGCATCCCGAAGCCGGGTATTTTCACCATAGAGCAGTTCTGATTCACCGGTGGAAATGGGATGCATATAAATCGTTGCTATAGACCATGTACCTCCAACATTCTCGTTTAATTCTGTATCCGGCAATAAATATATAAAAATATCAAGAGTGCCTTCTTCATCAATTACAATTTGAACAGGATCATTCTGGCTCTGGAAAAAAGTATCCGCAACAACAGAATCAATCTGTACACTGCCCCAATCATACCGAATATCTAAATGGGCAGCAGCGGCTGGATTTAGTTTTAAACCATAGAGTTGGACTGAAAAGGAAGAATCCAGGTTTATTTGAATTTCTTGAGGATGAAAAAAAAGTGCCGGTGGTTCCAGATCCATATTTTCCGGATCATTTGGATTATCTAAATTATAATCTGCTTCTTCGCAGGAAAAAAATATAAAAGACCCGCAAATCAGGTACCGGGCATAAAATCTAATGATTTTAAAAATTAATATTGAATTGAACCTGATTAACATCGGGCTTGTACTCTATATCGAAAAAATATTCCCCGTCAAAAAAATCATCACTAGGTGCCACCAGATAAGCATGAACCATATTCACGACCCAGATTGAAAGTCCTACGCTGCGAATATTTTTCATAAACGCATTAAATTTTCGTGTATCGGCTGCATATTGGATTATCTGGGGACGAAGTTCCAGTAAATTATGTGGATCCGTGTCATTTTGATAAGATTTATATGTATCCTGAAACCCTCCCCATGCCTTGTCATACTGATAGTAGGCGATAAAAGCAGCCATACCTAAGGTGGCTTCTGTTCCCATAAAACCATATCCTGGATATTTTCTCTCGACCCAAATTTGGCCACTTCCGGGGATGGCTGTGGACATCATAAGTGCTTTAATTTTGCTAGGGATGGGCGGAAGTTGTATCCATTGCCGTTTTTGTTTGATATCGTCAGTTGTGGCAACTTGAGAGATACCACTGCCAACAGATAAAGTGTCTGGAATGGGAAGACCACTTACATTATAAGCCATTTTTTTCATTTCCAAAAGGAGGCTATCCGTGATCCCGGAAGTACCCATGGCAAATTCATCTAGCATAGTTTCCATATCTACGGAAAATAATCTGCCATTGATAATAAATGTATCATCCCCTTTTTTCTGGATATTTCCTGCAATGACATAATTCACACCCAACTGGCGACCAAGATCAATCGCACATTCCTTACTCCAACAAGACCAATAGTCTTTTTTCCGGGGTTTGAAAATTTTTATTTGATTGGTAATCCCACGATTCTGAACCTGAAATATTTTCAGGTCACGAATAGTTTGACGAAATTCTTCAGTAAGAAATTCTGTAAGCGATTCGGATACAGCCCACCCTTCGAACTCTAAGACAGCAAGTTTATCCCCTGTCTTAACAGAAACGGATTGTGCGATCTCTGCTCCAATACAGAGACTAACAAGATGGATTATGATTATACCTCGGACCATGAACATCATTGAAAGTGAAGGTTTGTTTTCCGCCCTTCCTGAAAACTTACATCACTCTTGCAAATAGTCAAAGAAAGAGCTTTAAAAAGATATTATACTAAAGATTACTTAAAATTGCTTCATTGGATTGTCTTTATACCACTGATCAATGAAAAATGAAATCAACTGGTTTATGGATTTTTCTACATCCCTATAAAGGTTTTGACTGGAACTTTGACCTAATATTTCATGAGAGAAAACCTTACTTGTCATAAGCCGCTTTGTTACAAGTGTATCCGCTAAAGATTTATAATAATTTTTTTCAGAAACACTATAATTATATACGGATAATACTACGAGAAAAGAAGAGAGTTTTTCAACACGAGAATCCAAAACATGTATATCGAATGATATTTTAGGCATTTTATTTTCTACCATTCGTAAATCATATTCTAAGAATCTGAGCTCAATAAAACTTACAACACGGTTTTCCCACACAGAATCATCCAAGCCAATTAGATTGAATTCAAGATGTAATTCTTCAATCCCTTTTAAGTTTTTTGAATACCAACGGTCTTTTCCCATAATGCATGTTAAAGACAGGATTATAATAATCATCCAATTTTTCATAGATTGAATTTATTTCAATAATTTGAGTTCCTGCGAATGAATCTTAGATTAACGTTATTTAAACCAAATTTACCAATCCTACAGTTGGTAGATGTGGTAATCTCAAAGGATATAAAAACCAGTTTCTGTGATTACACTATGGAGCCAGATTGAATGCATTGATACTCTAATTATGCTTAATACCGACGTGTATTTAAAATAATAGTTACAATTATTCTTTCACCATGGGTACGAATCGCACTGCCAGGATTTTTTCTTTTGTAA
>CAZCHA010000149.1:0-3804 GCA_964498175.1 uncultured bacterium | reverse complement strand
GTATCTGATAATATAGAATAGAACACAGATGTAAGTAGTTGCCGAGGTGATAATGTAGAACCTTCAACAGATAATTCAAGAAAAGCTTCTTGCGGTATGGTCGTAAAAGGGTTTGTATTGCCCAACACAGTGCTGATAATCCCATTGATGACACTTACTTCCTGAGTCTCTGACCAAATTGGGTCACCGCCACCTGCACTATTGTATACACGAAATAGTACTTCATAGCTACCATCTTCAGTGGGGCTTCCATCTGCTTTGGTAATTAATCCCTGATAAGAAATACGTCTTGGTACAGATTCAATGCTATTATTTTCAACATTATTGATTATTGTTTTATTCTGTACTAGTCTGGATTGATTTTGACCAAAAACAGTAATTGTCATTAATACGAGTAACAATGATGTTTTCTTCATAATTATCTCCTGGTATGTATTACCACATTAGTTTGAATTTGAAAAAATTTTTAAGAATCATGGGGGAACTTGGGTGGTAAGGTTGGTGGCTCGTCAGATTCCTGTAAGAATACTTTATCTATCAACAAATAAACTGTTCCCAAAATGAGCGGATATTTTCCTAACCCTAACAACGGTTTACTTTTCATCTTAAATCGGTCTATGCGAGAAATTTTCTTTCTAAATATTTTACTATCTAATATATTAGAAACAGCAGTACGTAAAGAACTATCTAAACTGTAAATACCAGATTCACTTATTGATGCCAAAGGTTTAGAAATCGATTCAGTATCAATAAATTCATTATAATTGTTAGGATCAAATATTCTCATTGAAATGCTCCCATTAGAACCATCAAAGCTCCATGATATAACATATGAGGCGTTGACAATTTTAGCATTCATGGCAGCACATGAATCTGAAATACAATCAAATCTGTAACCCCGAAGTAGGTCTTCATCGTATAAATCTTTGTTTAGATATAGTTCATAATCAAAACCAAGAGTCTGGATCTGATCCACAATGATACTATTAATAATTTGAACATCAATCGAAGTTATTTCCTCCTGCACAAGGCCTTGTACTAGAATTCCAGAACTACTTTGGGAAAACTTCTCCGAATCTAAAACCGACACTTCAAGATCAAACAATTCCATCGACAACTGAACGGAATCAATTAAAGTATCAGCGAGAACGTTGGAATCAAAATACTCAACAATCAAGGTATCAGTATCTTCAAAACCTATACGATCTTTAACCTTAAGAATAACTTCTAGTTGAGTACCTAAATCATTATCTGCAATCGTAACATCTAATAGCTGTTTGTAAGTCTGAATGCTTTTTAAATATGTACTATCATACGGTTTTACCGATAGCTCTGCAGTAAATTCATTTTCATTATTATATACCAGACCTGGAGCAAAAATCCATTCAAACTTTAGTTTAGATCCATCATTTATAAATGACCGAGATGCATCTAGTTGAATGGCACTCCTTGATTGGACCCTAATATCAGGGCCAGCATCAGCAACGGGCCTGTTATTTCCAGAGCTGAAAAAGTCACTCTGTCCGAAAAGAATTGTTGTGCATAACACACAATACAAAAATACTTTGTATAGTATATTTGTTATTCTATTGAAACCAGTTATTAAATTCATTTTTATGAATATTTGCATTTGTGATTTATTCATTAGAATCTGCTCCTATGTGTCATTAGAGATCACTGTAGGTGTAATGAAGATTAGTAATTCCCGTTGTTCTCTATTTTTATTGCTGGATCTGAACAAATATTTAATTAATGGTAAATCTCCTAATAGTGGTACCTTAGAAGCAATTTCCTGGTCTGTGTCAAAAATCAACCCTCCAATTAATAATGTTTCTCCATTATTAACCCTAACAGATGTATTCGTGGATCGAGTAGAAATCATAGGGCGCTGATCTTTACCTACAAACCCTATTATAGCTTGAACTACAGCATCAATTTTCATACTTATAATTTTTTCTTGATTAACTCGAGGCAATACATCCAATGAAACATTTACATGTTGGTCTTCATATGTATAAGGATTGGTGCCAAAAACACTTCCTTCTCCCTGAGGAACAAGGATTGGAATGGTTGTTCCAATCACAATATTTGCCGGGGAATTGTTCATGGTTGTCACTTGCGGCTCCTGCAACAATTTTGTGCTTCCATCATTGGCCAGTAGAGATAGTATAGTAGAAACAACAGGCTTACTCAAAGTAGCAAAATTCATTGTTTTATCTCCTATCTTTAAGTAACCTAAATCAAAGGAGTTTGATGTGTCCGTATTTCCACTGTTTATGATACTCATGCTCTCCCGCAGATCCCAGTCGACACCAATGATTTCATCGTGTCTTAGAGTCGTTTCAATGAATTTTACCGCAATATTGATTTGTTCAGTTTGTACGTCGAGAGATCTGATTACCCCTTCAATAAGAGCAAAGTTAGTAGGTATATCAGTTACCATTAAGATATCTTTTTCTCCTGGTTCTACATTGGTTGATGCCGTTGATGAAAGTGCTTTTATTTTACCTCTGGTTGTCAGCACCTCCTTTACTGCTTCAGATATCATAGTTCCTGTGGTGTAATTGAGTCTAAACATACGGGTCATTAATTCCCCACTCATTGTCTGTTTCGTGGTCATGGGCTGTACTACAATAATATTATCTTGCATGAACCATTCATAATTATTTACATGCAGTATGGCATCTAAAGCTGTTTCTAAAGAAACATCATTAAGATTCATTGTGACTTCACCTTGAACCTCTTCTCCCATAATTAGATTATAATTATCTTGAGAAACCAACATGCGAACTACATTTACCAATTTGGCTGCCTGAAAATTCAAGCTAACTCTAGATTCTGGAAGCCGTGTAGTTGGTGGTTTGTTGTAACGAGGTGATTTTTTCTTCCTATTTTTTACCCAAGTTACTTTTAACTTGTGCTTTTTATTTTTTCCCTTAGGAGGTTCAATTTTTACTAAGTAGTCTGGAACTCGAGTAAAATCCATCTTCAATTGGAGTATTTTGTTTTTCTCCTTCTGATTACTATTTCTAGGAATGCTAATAGCGTATTGATAAAGAGGCCCCAGATTACCCTTTTTAACAAAATTACCTCGACCCCAGTTGAGGTTTTTGAATAATATAGATATACTGGGAGGCGCAAAAGTTTCAGTTGTAACGTATTCAAAATTCCCATTATCGAACTCCATTACAAATGTGTGGGAATTTTCATTTTCGGTGGTATATATATCCAATAATTGCGGAATATCCTTACCAAACAACACAGATGCGTATATCAGATAGAGATATGGCTTAAGTATTTGTTTTAAGTATTTCATTTATTCTTCCAGTTTTAGGGTTACACTGTGATTATACCATTTTAGTAAAACACTATTTTTAGTGATATCTGTTACTCTGAAATTCTCAATTTCATCACCTTCACTAACAATGTGTTCATTAATTATGGCCTTGTATCCATGATTAAATTGAGTGATGCCAGTCAAATTGAATGAGTTATCGTAAATATTGCTGCGATTATGAAAGAAATCTCTTCCCCAGCTATTTACTGAAAGTTTGATTGGCTCCGAAGAAGAATTATCCAGAATACTAATTTTTTCCGTTAATGATGCATTCTGAGCTACCACAGGTTGGGATTTACTGTTGGTACGGGTGATTAAATCCAAAAAGAATTCCAGAAATAATGCCAACAGAACAACAATAAAAAAGCTCAATGTAATCTTCTCTCGTATCATTCTTCCGCTCCACCGTAGGTCAAATATTGCAACTCTGCAACAACGCCCTTTGGATCAATGCTATCCAAATTGAA
>CAZCHA010000148.1:0-3812 GCA_964498175.1 uncultured bacterium | reverse complement strand
TGAATAAATCAAAAATTAGAAAAATTATTGTGACAGATACGATCGATATTCCCATGGAAAAATACATGGATAAAATGGAAATTGTAACTGTTGGGAATGTTTTTGGCGAAGCAGTGAACAGAATTCATAATGGTGAATCAGTCAGCGCTTTGTTTGAATTTTAATTAGGAGAAAAAACGATGTCATCATCGTATTATAAATTAGAAATTAAAGATAGAAATCTCACGCGGACAAAAGGGTCAAAAACTATTCGTAGGTTGGGACTTATTCCTGGTGTCCTCTATTATGCGGGTGAAGCTAATGTAAATATATCGGTAGATAAACTGATATTATATCATGCATTACAATCTGGTCAACATATTTTTGAGATTGAGCAGGGCGGTGATACACAGTTTACCATGATAAAGGAATTACAATATCATCCTGTGACGGATGAAGTGATTCACATTGATCTAATGCGAGTGCGCCGATCAGAAAAAATAACTATTTCTGTACCCTTAGTATTGATTGGTGAACCATTAGGTGTCAAGGAAGGAGGAGTATTATCTCAATCTATGACACAGATTGAGATCAGTTGTTTTCCAACAGATGTTCCGGATCAGATTGAATTGAATATTGAGGATCTTGAAATGAATTCTGCAAAAAGTGTAGCAGACATCACAATTGATGATGAAGATGTAGAGATATTATCTGCTGAAGATTTAAATATAGTATCTGTTCATCCACCTGCGGCTGAAGAAGAGCCTGAAGTTGAAGAACTTGAAGGTGAAGAAGGCGAAGAAGGTGAAGAAGGTGAAGAAGGTGAAGAAGGTGAAGATGATAAAGCATCTGACGAGGATTCAGGAGACGATTCGAAAGAATCATGATCGCTTTTATTGGTCTAGGCAATCCTGGTGATAAATATGCAAATACGAAACACAATGCAGGATTTTGGGTAGTGGACGAATTAGTACGTCGGCAAAAGCTTTCCTTTAAACCGGGAAAAGGTTCCTATGTCTTTGCACAACATAAACGACGAGAAGTCGTGATAGTAAAGCCAACAACCGGCATGAATCGTAGCGGAAACGCTGTGAAAGAAGTGGCATATCTTTGGAATCTTTTACCTTCCGATATTCATGTAATCTTGGATGATGTGGATCTGCCTCTTGGGTCGATTAGGATTCGTCCTAAAGGAGGCGACGGATGTCACCGTGGGATGGAGAGTATAATTTATCAACTGCAGTCAGACCACTTCCCCCGGGTACGTTTAGGTATAGGAACAGATGAAAATATGCGTCCTGCAGAAAAATATGTACTGAAACCCTTCAGATCAGATGATGAGTTTGAAGCAAAAGCTATGGTAATACATGGTGCTGATGCTTTAGAAAATCTTTTGGTGAAAGGGCTAAACCACACCATGAATCATTTTAATTCATAATTGAGGAGATATTGAACACATGAGTTCTAATTTAATGTATGTGATCGGCGCTGGTGCTTTGGCGATGATTTATTCCTTTTGGAAAACAAGTTGGATTGAAGCACAGGATGAAGGGACTGATCGTATGAAATCTATCGGTAAAAGTATTGCTGATGGTGCAATGGCATTTTTGAAGGCAGAGTATCGTGTACTGGCTATTTTTGTTGTTGTTGTTGCATTTCTTCTTGGATTTGCTAATGACGGCAGAGCTGATTCGAGCGCATTGATTTCTCTTTCCTTCATTGTGGGCGCTTTAACATCTGGGCTTGCGGGTTTTCTCGGTATGAAAGTGGCGACGAAAGCTAATACACGTACCACCCACGCAGCACGGACTAGTCTGACCACAGCTCTGAATGTTGCATTCAGCGGTGGTTCCGTTATGGGTTTAAGTGTAGTTGGGTTGGGTGTTCTTGGTCTTGGCGGTTTATTCATGTTTTACACTAATATGTATGGTACAGACAAATCATCGATGTCGATTGTATTAAATGTAATTTCAGGATTTTCTTTGGGCGCTTCATCTATTGCATTGTTTGCTCGCGTAGGCGGGGGTATTTATACCAAAGCTGCTGACGTTGGGGCGGACCTTGTGGGCAAGGTTGAAGCGGGTATCCCAGAAGATCATCCTTTAAATCCTGCCACCATTGCAGATAATGTTGGTGATAACGTGGGAGATGTTGCTGGGATGGGCGCAGATCTTTTTGAATCCTATGTTGGGTCGATTATCGGCTCCATGGTATTAGGTTCAAGTATTCTCGTAGCAGGTGGATTTGATATTAATTTTATTATACTCCCCCTATTTATTGCCGCTGCAGGCATCGTTGTTTCTATTATAGGAACCTTTATGGTTTCTGTAAAAGAGGGCGGTGATCCGCAGAAAGCATTGAACATGGGTGAATTTGGTAGCGCCGCCATTATGGTTGCAGCCATTTATTTTTTAATCCAGGAGTTCCTTCCTCAAACATTTTTGCAAAATGGAATGGAATTCACAAGTATGGGCGTTTTCTATGCCACAGTGATTGGTTTGGTTGCCGGGTTGGGAATTGGCATGATTACTGAACATTACACTGGAACAGGAACATCGCCTGTCAAATCAATCACCGAACAGTCTTTAACGGGACCTGCTACAAACATTATTGCCGGACTTGGGGTTGGTATGCAATCTACCGCTATTCCCATTTTGATTATTGCTTCGGGTATTATGGGCGCCTTTCATTTTGCCGGACTATATGGGATTGCTATGGCTGCTTTAGGAATGCTAGCCAACACAGGAATTCAACTGGCTGTTGATGCTTATGGTCCTATTTCTGATAATGCTGGGGGTATCGCTGAAATGGCTGAATTACCCGCAGAAGTCCGGGAACGAACCGATAAGCTGGATGCGGTTGGGAACACTACTGCTGCCATCGGAAAAGGATTTGCCATTGGCTCTGCTGCCTTAACAGCACTGGCCTTATTTGCTGCTTTCATGCTTCAAAGCGGAATTACCAGTATTAATATTTCTGACCCAACTGTAATGGCTGGATTATTTGTTGGTGGTATGCTACCCTTTCTATTCTCTTCCATGGCTATGGGTGCTGTGGGCCGGGCGGCGATGGCCATGATCGAAGAAGTTCGCCGACAGTTTAGAGAAATCCCAGAATTGAAAAAAGCGCTTGAACTCATGCAACTGAAAGATGAAAAAGACTGGGATGAAGATGATCGTGCTGTCTATGAGGATGCACTAAATAAAGCGGAACATGATCGTTGTGTTGAGATATCCACACAATCCGCTATTAAAGAAATGGTTTTGCCGGGTGTATTGGCTGTTATAACACCAGTTGTAGTTGGATTTATTTTTGGTCCGGAAACATTGGGTGGACTGCTTGCCGGCGTCACCGTTTGTGGTGTTTTAATGGCAATTTTCCAATCTAATGCTGGTGGTGCTTGGGATAATGCAAAGAAAATGATTGAAGAGGGTGTCACTGTAAATGGTGAAGAAATCAGGAAGGGATCAGAAGCACATAAAGCAGCTGTTGTAGGCGACACAGTAGGTGATCCTTTTAAGGATACATCCGGCCCCTCGCTGAATATTTTAATTAAACTGATGTCCGTGGTTTCATTGGTCATCGCACCGCTGATTGCGGAATTAAGATAAGGAGTTATTATGCGATATTATGAAACACTCTATATTGTAAATCCGAATTTGGAAAATGAGGCCTTGGATATCACCATGGGTGAGATCGGAACTGAATTAGAGAAAACAAAATCAAAGCTGATCAACCATCGCGTATGGGGAAAAAAGCGTCTTGCGTATCAAATTGAGAATCAGAAATATGGTTCTTTTATCCTTTTGCAATTTGAAGGTGGCGAGCAGAAT
>CAZCHA010000147.1:0-3818 GCA_964498175.1 uncultured bacterium | reverse complement strand
GGAGATGGTGATGGTGGCTCCGATGAACTGTTTAACGATGCTGTTGCATTGGTAATCACTCATCAGCAGGGGTCCATATCTTTACTCCAGCGAAGACTCAAAGTGGGATATTCACGAGCTGCACGGTTGATTGATCAAATGGAACAGACGGGTGTTGTAGGCCCATTTACGGGGAGCAAGGCAAGAGAAGTATTAGTGGATGAGACCTATCTCGAAATGATTCGGGAATAATCAGTTGATAAAAAACCTTTTATTTATAATTCTTGTTGGCCAAATGGGAGCGCAACCTGGACCGTATCAACAGTTTTTAGATTACATGAATGCAAAGAGTGGCCGTATCTTTGAAATTCATTTTTACCAGGAACAATTTGGTAAACGATTTGAATCTAACGGTACTTTTTTTTATTTAGGAAAAAAACATTATATATTTGATGCTTTGGATCAACGCATCACCTTTAACAATGGCGAGATCACAACAATCAATAAGGTGGGGAAACAGGTGATCTATGACCAGACCATTCCCGGGGAAATCACCATCTTCGATATATTGACAGGAACGAATGAATCTCTTCAAACAGGTGAACCTCTTTTAGAAAAAAATGGATTTCGAATTCCCTTTACCTTATTAGATTGGGAAATGCATGGAACAATTCGAACTATTCCGGGTAGTGGTAAACCGAAAGAGATTATTTTGAAAACCGGTGATGATTCAGAGATTTGGATAAAAATAATATCTTTAGACTCTATAAAAGAGCGGGACGTTGCAGCGATTGATCTAACAGAATATGAAACTATAGACCTTCGTGAATAAATATTTAAAAATTTTAATTGTAGGCGGGATCAGTATAATTGGGATTTATCTAGCTTTTATGGGAGAAGATTTTGATGGATTGATACACCAAATAAAACAGGTGAATATGTCTGGAATAACCCTGGGTTGTTTTTTACTAGTGACGAGTTGTATTGTCCGTGCATACAGATGGAAATTGATAATGGATCCTGTAGAGAAGATTCCACTTCATAATGTATTTTCTGCCACCATGGTGGGCTATTTTGGAAATGGAATACTTGCATTTAGGTTAGGAGAATTGTTGCGTGCTTATTCCGTGACTTCAGGACGACATATGTCCGCCACACAAGCTTTTGGAACCGTGATCATGGAACGTATACTCGACCTGATTATGGTATTATTCGTTTTTGTTTTATTAATTCCTTGGTTTCCATTTGAACATGAGGGAATTCGGTTGGCTGTCTATATCTTTTCCGGAATCACTTTTGCTATCGTTTTAGGTATTTTTTTATCATGGAAATTTAGCCTTATGGGAAAAATAGGAGAGGTTGCTGTCTTACAAAAAGGAATTGGTCAAAAACTATTTCAAGCACTTAATAAAATATTCGATGGAATAGTTCTCATCAAAAACACCGACCACGCTGTGGGCATTGTTCTTTCGAGTATATTATTGTGGGGTTTTTATTATGCAGTTACATTTATTATTTTGGATGCTTGTGATTTAAATCTCGGGATTATTGGTTGTGGAATTATGTTGGTGTTAGGTAGTATAGTTATTGGAATTCCAGCGTTACCAGGATCTGCTGGAACTTATGATGCGGGAATAAAATTTAGTCTGATGGTTGTTTTTGGAATCGCTAGTGAAAAAGCACTAACCTATGCTATCGTCAGTCACGCAGTGTCCTATTTCCCATTGGTTATCATTGGAATGATATATTTTATGGAAGGAAGTGTTCGGATTAAAGATGTAAAAAAGGAACCAATAACTGTATGAAAAAGTACGATTGCATTTTTCTAGATCGGGACGGCACATTAAATTCGGATCCGGGATATATAAGTTCGTTAAATGATTTCATTTTTTTTGATTTCACCCTACCTGCATTGAAACAATTGGCTGAAGCTGGTAACAGGTTTTGTATTATTACAAATCAATCTGGTATTTCCCGTGGATTGATCCAACAGGATAGCTTGGAAGAAATTCATGATTATATCACTTTGAAATTTGAAAAGAATAATATCCCATTATTGGGAATTTATGTTTGTCCGGATCACCCGGAGCAGGCAACCGAGCGAAGAAAACCTGGACCGGGGATGTTTCTTGAGGCGGAATTGGATCACGATCTTAATTTGATGGATTGTATCATGATTGGCGATTCCGCTGCAGATATGGAAGCAGGTGAGATGCTTGGATTGGATACCATGCTTGTCCTTACGGGCCGAGGCAAGGAAACCATCGAATTTTTACCAGAATATGGAATGCCAACCTTTATCGTAAATGATCTGAAAGAAGGTGCTCGAAAATTATGTCATTAAAGGTTGGAGTGTTAATGGGTGGCCCCAGTGAAGAAAAGAATGTTTCTTTATCATCAGGGAAAGCAGTGGCTGATGCCTGTAGGGAAAACGGGTTTGTGACGACTGAATTCCCATTTCATTTCGATTACAGGAAATTGCTCCCGAATCTTAAAAAACAGGACGTTATTTTTAACGCTCTTCATGGCGGGATTGGGGAAAATGGGAAGATCCAGGCTTGGTTGGATAAGAACAATATTAAAAATACAGGATCCGGTCCAGAATCATCTGCTCTTTGTATGGATAAAGTAAAAAGTAAAAATATTGTAAAAAACAATGATATTAGAACACCGGTATGGGAAATGCTGAATTCCGTTAATGATAGACCTACATTACCTCTTCCATTTGTTATAAAACCAAATGATCAAGGGAGCACGGTTGGATTGACGATTATCCATGATGAATCAGAAATAGATGCTGGAATTATTGAAGCTTTTGAACATAGTGATCTTGTAATGGTTGAGGAATACATTCATGGTAGGGAATTAACAGTAACGGTTTTGGGTGAAAAAGCATATCCCATTGTGGAGATCAAGCCATCTCACGAATTTTATGATTATGAATGTAAATACACACCAGGGATGAGTCATTATATTTGTCCAGCAGATATCCCAAAAGAATTAACAAATTCCATTCAAAATAACACGGAAATTATTTTTAAAGCATTGGGGTGTGATGTATATGCACGAGCTGACTATTTATTGGTTGAAAACGAGAAGTATTATTTTCTGGAAATGAATACATTACCTGGCATGACTTCCACAAGTTTGGTCCCAAAATCTGTCGATGCTACCGGAATGTCATTTGAAGAATTAATAAAAATAATTATTGAGTTAAGTTTATAAATGCCTCTACAGTTTTATAATACATTAAAAAGAGAAAAAGAAATTTTCCAACCAATTGAAAAAGGGAAAGTGGGATTATATACATGTGGTCCAACTGTTTACGATTATGCTCATATTGGGAATTTCAGGACATTCATGTTTGAAGATTTGCTAAAACGCTGGTTGCGTCATTTGCGCTATGATGTAAAACATGTGATGAATATTACAGATGTAGATGATAAAACCATCAAAAAAGCAAAACAAATGAAAGTCAGTCTTTCTTGTATTACAGATAAATACACCCAGTATTTCATGGAAGATCTGACGTGGTTAAAAATGATACCCGCGGATATCTATCCAACCGCCACTGAATCCATTCCAAAAATGATTAGCATAATAGAACGCCTTTTGGAAAAAGGGTTTGCTTACAGGGAAGATGATGGTTCCGTGTATTTCAACATTAGATCTTTTCCAAATTATGGAAAACTCACTCAAATAAATATTTCAGCACAGCAAACGGGTGATCGTGTAATGGAAGATGAGTATGACAAGGATGCACCGCAGGATTTTGCTTTATGGAAAGGATTTAAAGAAGAAGATGGTGAAGTTGTTTGGGATGCTCCTTGGGGAAGAGG
>CAZCHA010000146.1:0-3911 GCA_964498175.1 uncultured bacterium | reverse complement strand
TTTCTCTCTATCCACTACCAAAAACAAACCAAAACTAACAATGGAGGTCTTAAATGGCTGAAACAGTAGCCTCTACAGGCGTATCAAAAGAAAAAGGATATTTGTATTATTTGGGTAAAGATGGGAACGTTTGGCGTTCACAGATGGCTCGTGCAGGGAAAGGCGGAGGAAATGCAGAAAAAGTTGCTGATGCAGGTGTGACCCGTGCATCAGGTTTTCTCTATTTCATTGATAAGAACGGCGATGTTGCTCGTTCACCCATGGCAAGAGGCCGCAAATAGTCCTTTTTACCATTTTAACTGAAAAAGGCTCTCTTTTACAGAGAGCCTTTTTTTTTATTAAACATTGTATTAAGTTTGCTAAATTCCAATGGTTGATTGTGCCAATAATTCGAGGTAACATTCCTCCTTTAAAGAGAAAAAAATTATGAAAAAGGTAATTATTTACGTACTTGCTATGCTAATCCTTGTCCCTATACAAGGCAATGGGTTACAATTGTTTGGTGGTAAAAACACTTCCGACAAAAATGAAAGTAAGGATAAACAAGAAGAACCAGTTGTGGATCAGTCATCTACGAGAATAACTAGCAGAAAAAATATTGAATCTGTTATTCCCGTAAAACGAATTCCTGATGGTTGGGTCTTTCGTGATGAATTGTTGGCACCATGGGAATCAAATCTCCCAGCAGTTCTTTCTATCATTCCGGACACCACGGTTGAAGTAGTGTACCATGATGATAATCGCACAACTAAGGAAGGCTTTATCCTACCCATCAAACGGTCATCTGTAGAGTTTCAGTATACGTCACGCCTTACGCATGAGCAAATCCGTCTTGAGTTTGTAAATGTGGATTTTATTTACAGCACTACGAATAACAATGATTCTCACTTTATCCTAGAAGGGATCACCAAAAAAGTAAAATTGAAAGATACAGGCTTTCCGCAGTTAACTGCAGATGATATTATTAAGCATAAGGTACTAATGGAGTATGGGACCCCCCGTGAATTCGATGGTGTCTGGCATATTTATGAAGATTTAAAATCTATATATAAGGTTCGTGAATTAGATGAACGGAATATCAAAGTGGAAATGATGAGCTTAAAGGTAAGTGATAAACTTGAAAAAGCGATTGATGATACCTATTCAAAACAAGGTATAGAATACAAAAAACGCTTGATGGTGCAGGGAATCGATATTTAATTCGTGCTAGAGATCAAACTTAAAAAGAGGCCTTTTAAAGGCCTTTTTTTATTACCAATTATTATATGTTCATTATTAAAAAGTGGTGGGTATTATCCTATAATTTCTTCCATTGAATTCCATGGAAATACCAAAACCATGGACTTTGTTATCGCGCGTGAAATCCAACATTCTTTGAATGTCCCTTTGGATAGTGTTATTGCGGAATCAGATAGAGACAGACTGGATAACCTAGGTATTTTCAGTGAAGTAAGTTGGAGGATAGTCCCTTTGGAAAATGGTACCGGTATTCTATCATTTATCATTACTGAATCTATCCAAAAAACACCGCCGGGTGCTCTACCGGCCTATGATGAAAAAACGGGATGGTCTCTTACGGGTGGATGGATCATTCAAAATTTCCGTGGGAGAAATCAAACTTTACAGCTTGGTGGGAGTATTGGTGGGCGGGATACTTACGGAATCAATTTTACTGATCCATGGATGTTTGGGAATCATGTTTCCCTATCCTTAGGCATAGGAAGATCTCTTTTTCGCCACAATTTCTTAGATAGAGAATTGGATGTTGGTTCATTTCAAATGACTTTTGGACGATGGTTTGGAGAATCAATAAAATCATCACTAGGCTTTGAGTTAGAAGAAAAGTCCTTTTCCAATGATAATACAGTATCAGATTATTATTATTACTTTTCTCCTCAGGTATCTATTAATTATGACACCCGCAACGTTTATTGGAATCCCAGTAAAGGTGTATTGGTATCTCATTATTTTTATTTTATGAATGGGATTGAACCTTCAGATTATTCTTTTTTAATTTGGCGTCAATCCTATTCCTTATTTGTTAAACTGAATCAATCTGAGAAAAAATTAGTTTTAGCCTTGAATGGGACGGTCAAGAGAAAATGGGGAAAAAAAGAGGAAGTTTGGCTTAATTATTTTGGTGATTCTTATACAGTTCGAGGCTGGGCTTTACCCAATCAGAAATTATATAATTCAGGAGATGAATCCTTTCGTTTTGGCCATGAATCTGCTTATGCCTCTGTCGAATTAAGAAAAGATATTATTCCAAAATATGCTACAAAATATGGCACTGAATTTGGATTGAGCCTGGTGGCTTTTTACGATGTTGGGATGATTGCTAAAAATTGGGATGATCTCCAAAATATGAAGCCCATGACTGGAACTGGATTCGGGATCAGAATTCCTATTCCAATGGTAGATGCTATTAGAATCGATCTAGGTTGGGGTTATCGAGATGGAAAATGGAATTCCCCAGCTCTCCATTGGGGTATTCAGCAAAAATTTTAGGATTTCTTTTTAAAGATCATTGCTTTCTCAAAACGGTTTTCTTTTCCGTTTCGTAGTCGGGAAATATTGGAACGATGGGTATAGATAATGAAAAATGGAACCATCAAACTAAAAATCAAAAGTGATAGTTCTGCAGGATCAATCCCAATAATTGGCAGTGTCAGTAATAATACAGGGAGGGAAGCACTGGCGATAATGGATCCCACAGACACATAACCTGTCAGCATTAAAGTAACTGCAAAAACCAGTATACAAATTGGCACAGCAAGAGGGAACATAGCAATAAGCATTCCGGCCAAGGTGCCCACACCTTTACCACCCTTAAATCCTGCAAAGATTGTATAGGTATGGCCTAAAACAGCACAAAACCCACATAATATTTGAAAAAGTCCCAGATCAGGAAGTGGGGTTGCATCAAAAAACATTTTGGCTAAATACGCAGCAGGGAGCCATCCCTTGAATATATCAAATGCAACCACAACCAATGCAGGCTTCCAGCCCAATACACGGTATACATTTGTACCACCAGCATTTCCACTTCCATGCTCACGAATATCAATGCCTTTTGTAATTCGTCCCACAATAATACTGGTCGGAAAAGAGCCAATTATATAACTGGCAAACAGGATCAGAATTAAAATAAGGTTCGGATTATTCATAAAGATCATCCTTTAACGATTGGATGGCAATCACTAGCGCCTGTGGACCTGCATGTACGCCTAGCGCTGGCCCAATCTCGGTAGAGATTACTTTTTCTGCTCCCAAAGATTCAAAATGGTGTTCAGCTTTTTCAGCAAGTTCCAGAGCATTTCCATGGGCTAGACCCACTCGATAAGGTCCATCCGGTAATTTTGATGAAATAAATTTTACTAGTTTTTCTGCCTTATTTTTGGATCCAAAAGTTTTCCCTATTGAGTTGATCCCATTCAAAGCAAATGAGAGAATTGGGTTAATTTGAAGCAAATTGGCGATTTTCTTTTTATTGGCAGACAATCGACCTCCTTTCACCACATAATCCAGTGTCTCCAATCCGATATAAATAGTGGTATTCTCAACGGCCTGATGAATAATTTTCAAGATATCTTCTTTAGCCTTTCCTGATTTAACTGCTTCGGCTGCCCTAAGAGCAATCAACCCGATACCTATTGAACCGTTTTGAGAATCGATTAATTCAATGGGTAAATCTTCTGCATCTCTTGCCGCCAGCGTTGCAGATTGCATAGTTCCACTCACAGAGGCAGGTAAATGAATCGATATGACATTATTATAATGTCCGGTCAAAAACTGATATTGTCGTCGAAAATCTCCCTGTGTTGGCTGGGAAGTTTGTGGATGGATAGAGTTGGTTTGGAGTTGGTGCCAGAATTCTTCTGATGTGATTGTAACCTTGTCCACATGGTGTT
>CAZCHA010000145.1:0-3923 GCA_964498175.1 uncultured bacterium | reverse complement strand
TTTCGAGAAACAAGGCAGGATCTAAAAATCAGAATTCAAAAATTATTAGATGATACAAGGTCTTTATAATGAAAAAAACCATTTTTACTTTACTTTTTTATTTTCCAATCTTGCTGGCGGGTGAAATATCAGTTTCTATTTCGGAAACAGTTATGAATGATTACCTGATTCTGGTAGGTGATTTCAAAAATGTCTCAGATGAAGATGATTTTCAAATAATATGGATGCTTGAAAATCCACGGGTTAAATTTGAAAATGGAGAGGCCCTGTTTTTGGTTCATGCAAATTTCACTCATGAGCAGATCAATATAAGAAAGGATATTAAATTAAAAATTGATATCCAGTTCAATGCACGAAAAAATACTGTGCAATTGATTATTACAGATCCTGTGATCAGGATGGAAAGAAATGGGGAAATCCTGGGAGAATTGGATATAAGCGATATTTATCAATCAGATTTTGTTTTCCCAGGACCCATGCCAATAAATGATTCATTTACTATCAAAACTGCAGAGGGAAAAGAAAAGTTTAATGTGACCACTCAGGATCCAATCATTACCATTGAATCCGGTGTGATTAAAATTGCGATTGATCTTTTTTATGAATAAAAAAAGTTGTCGATAAAAGCAGAATGAATTCGCGGATTGTTTTTTTCTTAAGTATCCTATTCTCCAACATCGTTTTTCTCCCATCTATTGCATTTCCTCAACAAATTTTAATTACAGAGATCATGTATGATCTTGATGGTACCGACTCTCCCAACGAATTTGTAGAGATCTTCAATCCTTCTGAGACGGATTCTCTAAACATTAATGGATGGACCATTCGGGATCGATCCAGCACAGATGCGCTTATTGATAGTGGCTTTGGACTCAAAATTCCACCTTTATCTTACGGGTTGATCATGGAAGGCGATTACTCTTTTGAAACAGGGATTTACAATTCAATTATCCCAGAGAATACGATTTTAATCAAAGTGGACGATTCCAGTATAGGAAACGGACTTTCCGTATCTGACTCTCTTTATCTTCAGGATTCCACGGGGCAGATTATGGAAACAGTAGGCTGGGAAGATTGGGCTCAAGATGGATTTGCATTGGAACGTTTACGGTATCACTTGGTAAACAATCCATCGAATTGGGCACAAAGTTTGGATTCTCTGGGAACACCGGGATCGGTAAATTCAGTATTACCGGATTCCATTGATTTTGCAGTTTTTGATCTCACATTGTTGCCCTCCGTCCTCGCCACAGAAACCACAACAACTTTATTGGGACAAGTTGTAAATGATGGATTGATTACGATCGAACCAGAAATTATTGTCTATGTAAATGGAGCATATTACACTAATGAATTTCCTGGAAATATTGCTGAATTAGATACGGTAGAATTTGAATTAGAGATTGGGCCGTTTGAATCAGGGTACCATACGATTCTAGTTTTGTTAAATACTGATGGAGACATAAACATCTCCAATAACCAGGATTCTGTGGTTTTAGGTGTGCGGTACGAATTTCGGACTTTTGTACTGAATGAATTCATTCCCCAACCTATTTCAGGCCTACCGGAATTTGTGGAAATCGTCAACATGAGTTCAAATACTGTTGATCTCAAAAATTGGCGTATCACTGACAGCAATGAAGGATTAAATTATGGATTGGGTTCTGTCTCGATTGCAATGGGTGAATATGTTGCCATTGCAGCAGATTCAACCTTGGTTGATTCTGTGCCAAATGGTGTTCCGTATCTCACTCCTGACGGCGGATTTCCTACCTTAAATAATAGCGGCGATGAGATTCGCATCTTTGATCCATTTAACACTCTCATTGATTCTCTTTTTTATTCATCAACCTGGGGAATCGATCAAGGCATTTCACTTGAAAAATATTATCCAAATGATTCATCTCATATCCAGGAGAATTGGGAACCTTCCACTTCTCTATCCGGATTTACAATTGGTGCGCCTAATGCCGTCACGCCTGCAATTATTAACGGGACACTTTTGAGTGAGGGCATTTATTATTCTCCATCAATTCCCGCTGAAACGGATGAAGTAATAATGTCTGTTCCGATCCTAAATAGCGGAACATCAATTTTTTCCGGAATGGTTCAGGTGTCTTTCAACAATGTAATAATCAATCAAGCGGCTATTAATTCAGGTAATATTGGAGACACAGTATTGGTGGATATATCCATAGGCACATTCAATTCCGGATTCAATGAAATTTCCTTATCTCTCATTGTTGAAAATGATGAGGATGAAAATGATAATACCGGGCTGGATACACTAAAAATTCGATATCCATTTGGAACGATCCTGATCAATGAATTCATGTCTGCACCTAATAATGACCAATCCGAATTTGTGGAACTCTTTGCATTGCAGAATCTGGATATGGTCCAATGGTCAATATCTGACAATCACTTGGATCCTGTTCTACTCAATACTATTTCTGTTTCAAATGGTGATTTTATTGTGGTTTTATCCGATTCAAATATGATGGACATTCTGGACGGGAATGCACATCTATTTTTCCCTTTCAATTTTCCAAGTCTGAATAATTCTGGAGATGGAATATATTTATTTGATCATACCGAATCCGTCATTGACTCACTTAATTATGATACTGACTGGCCACTTACCAGTGAACGATCAACTGAAAAAATACGGCAATCCTACACCTCCAACGAATCATCAAATTGGTTACTCGCAGATGAGAATGTTTCAATGACTCCTGGTACTAAAAATAGTATCATGGTTTTAGATGTGGATGGCTTGATTATCCAGGATACTATTACCTATTCACCCATTCCACCTTTTCCAGATTCGGCTGTAACTATTCTAATCCCCATTGTAAATGTAGGTATAGAATCTTTTGATGGCACTTTTTCCATTGAAATAAATGACGATGAAATTGGAAATGGAACTATTCCAATAATTTCTATGGGTGACACGATAATAGTTGAATCAAAAATTGTATCACCCATATCTGGTTTACATTCTATTTCGATCATTTTAGATATTGTGGATGATGGTAATTATGAAAATAATATTGCAACCTTTTTACTTCCTGTTCGATATCTTTTTGGTTCTGTGTTAGTGAATGAATTTTTTCCACTTCCTGATTCAACCGAATCAGAATTTGTGGAAATTATTCCACAGAAAAATATAAATATAAATAATTGGACCATTAGAGATCTAGGTGGGGCCAAAGGAGTTCTCCCAAACCTTGATCTCTCTGCATTCACTTATTGTTTAATAACTGATGATTCTTCCTTTCTTGATATCATCCCTGACACATCTATCCTTATCCTGCCTGGAAATGGCTTGCCTGGATTAAATAATTCCAGTGAAACAATTTATATTTTAGATCATACTGAATCTGTAATTGATTCGGTACAATATAATGAAAATTGGTCACTCATGGATTCCAGATCAGTTGAAAAATACCGGATCACTGATACATCTAATGAGCCAAATAATAGGGGAATCTCTGTTGGAGAGGTGGGCAAAACACCCGGATTTCAAAATTCGCTTTTATTCTCAGATCTTCCATCGGAAGGGAGTGTAACAATCTCACCTGATCCCTTTTCTCCTGATGGCGATGGTATTGATGATGAATTAACAATCACCTATTCCCTGCCCTATCTTGGAGCAGCTATTCGATGGGAAATTATTGATATGGCAGGGAGGGTCATCGCAAAGCCTTATTATAACTATCAAGTGGGCCAAAATGGAAAACTTACATGGAATGGGAAAAGGGATAACGGGAAATCGGCACGGATCGGGATTTATGTAATGAAAATTTCTTTTCAAGATGTAGCATCCATCCAATCATGGGAAACGGTTAAAACTGTTGTTTTAGCTAAACCATTATAATCCCACAAACAATCCCAATAAATTCAGCCCGTTAGTTTTTATG
>CAZCHA010000144.1:2022-4046 GCA_964498175.1 uncultured bacterium | reverse complement strand
GGTATACCTGTGTTCATTCGAATATCAAAAAAATTTGCATCCTCATGGCTTGGTACGTCTCCCCAATAAGGCATCCAAGATTTTTTACCTTGAACGGAATCACTCATGGATGATGTTAGAATACTTTCTCCTGATCTGCCTTCCGAAAGTCGAATTTGTAAAGTAACATTTTTTCCATTTTCTGTTTTAATATATCCGTGAATTGTATGATCAAATTCATTCTTGAAAGGCATCCTGTCTTCAAGATTAGTTATAATGTTATCCTGTGCATAATCATATCGTATTTGAGATGCAGCAGTTCCACCCCGACGAAAAATAGAATCCTGAAGAAATTCACTATTACTATTAAAATTCCAGAGCGAACTGCCCTCATCTTCGAAATTTTTCATCCAGATCTTTTCCCGACCTAAACGATAATGGGTAATAGGTTGAAAACCGTCTGTGATTTTTGACAAGCTTCCTGCATTCGGAATGGATAACGGATTTGAAACAAAGTAAGGTTCACCATCAAGTAATGTTTCTTTCCATATTATATCCCAAATGTTATAATCCAATTCTTGACCGGAAATTGCCAGCGTATCCATGATAACTTTCCCTCGATTTGACTCTGGATTCACATGGACATATGTGCCCAATTCCCGAGATCGCATAGCGATGTGATCTAGAATGTAGTTTGCTAATTCACCCACGGCAGGAACTGTTAAATAATCATCAATATATATCGGTGTGATGGAATATCCTGTAAATCCAGATTCATCAGCTTCTGTATTGAGAATCATGGATGGGTATGTTTCCGGGTAATTCAGATCAAAAATAAAATTCCCCAGTGAATGAGCGATCATTTTCCCGTTATAAATCTCTAAGCCCTGGATAATATGAGGATGATGAACAATTACAGCATCGGCACCTTCGTCGATGGCAAACTGGCGGATCGCACGATCCCACATTTGGGGTCGGTCCAATCGTGGTGAATAATCTTCAACTTCCGTGCCCATGAGAGGATTTTCCAAAAAGCCAATTTCACTTGCTGGATTTAGTCGCATTGATTCGTACCCATCTGGTGGCTCATAGGAATCATAATCTCCGCCTGGGGAATAGGAATATTCACTACCGCTATGCATTTCAACAACGACGAGATCTGAAATATCACGGACAGATTGAATCTGTTGTTTTAGATAATAAGGGGTCATATAAGCGAATCCAGGTTTACTTTCACCAGCATTCAGATAAGGTTGATAGTTATTGTATTGACCGGTTCTGTCACTAACTGAAAGAAATGCTATCGTTTGTCCTTTCCTCGATATTATTGCAGGTAGATAAGCTTCATAACTATCCATCCCTGCTCCGGAATGATGAATTCCGACCTCACTCAAAAGGTTTTGAGTTTGAATCATTGCTGGCTCCATATAATCCATAATGTGATTATTTGCCAGAGAAACCACATCAATACCTGCATAGATAAGTCCACCCACATTCTCAGGAGCACAGCGGAACACTATGCTTTTAGTAGGGTGGGGGTACCCTTGGTCTGATAGAAGAATTTCAAGATTAGCAATGGTTACATCCGCTGCCAGGCCAAGAATTTCATAGGTAGGTTCGTACAAAGCATTAACACCAAGTGTTGAAATAATCCCGCCTTCTTCTTCGAAGCGCCGCCCCATCATAATGTCTCCCACAAAATTTAGCCTAAGTGGGAATGATGACTCTCCTGGATCAATTTGGATCATGGCTGTTCCCCATCCTTGTTGTCCTGTTTCATCCTCTACGGTGAGTAGGACGGTGTAATCATGATCATCTTGCACCACATATTCGTGGGAAGGGTGAATCTCGTTTGACGAATTACCATCTCCAAATTCCCATTGAAATGAGAAATTGTAAGAATCAGAATCAATTACTGTAGATGTAAAAGATGCGAAAACCATTTCCTGGTTATTTTCTAGTCTAATGTCACTAAGAGAATAATCAATATAAACACTCGGTGATATGGGTAAATCAGGTGAAATATCGAGGATCATACTAAAATG
>CAZCHA010000144.1:0-1922 GCA_964498175.1 uncultured bacterium | reverse complement strand
ATACTTCCAGATGCTCGTGATGTATCATCGTTATCATTTATGAACTGTATCTCATTAATTGCAGATAGGGAATCATACCATGCAACCCAATCATCACCTATGGGTATATTGTATGATTTCCAAATCCGTGTTTGCCCTGATCCCTGGTAAACTGGAATCCATTCTTCTATATCCAGCATTTCTGTCCCTGCCACAGAATATCTTAGAGTTTTTTCACCATCAGAAAAGCCGATTGCTTGAATTTCGGACAGGCTGTCCACCCTTGCATCAACTTGGAGAATTGTAGTTGAGTCGGGTAAAAAAGAATTAATTTGAACTGATTTCCATGTATTGCCAAAAAGTGCAAGAGACGGGCTTGTCCCGGGCAACCCATTTACCGTATCTACACTGTAATCCGTACCGTCAATATCTTCGTCGATAATGCTTTCAATAATTGTACTTTCATTAAATACTAGTAAAGTGTCAGGCGGGCTATGCCCGGGCAGTATATTTGATACTGTAACAGACCAGGGACCTGCGTTGTCAAAATGATCTTTTGCCCGAATTCTAAAAAACCATGATTCAGTGTTATTTATGCCAATAATGGTTTGATTATTTAATCGCATGTATTGTAAAGATGAATAATCATTGAAGTCTATAATGGGCGAATTAATGGAAATAGAGTCAAGATCAAATTGAATTTCAGTTGATTTAAAATTAGTATCAAATTCTGGTGACCATGTTAAGTATATCTGATCGGTATTATCGGTGTTATAAGCCATCAAATAAGAGATTGAATCAGGTGGAGTAATATCAGAAGTTGTTTCCCAGTGAATTAAATAATTGTTGACTGCTTGGATAAATGGTTTGTAATAATCACGTACCATTGAAAAATTGTGAACGTTGGTTGGATAAGATCCCTGCGAGTAAACCATTTCATCAAGCATACCCAAGCTGTCAAATAACATGGGCTTTTCATCCATTTCTACTTGTACCCAAGGTTCGTAAACAGAATATCCATTAACTAAACCCTGGAGATGGGTCATTTGATGGCCATTTTGTATTCCATTGAGACTCGTTGATTTTCGAATAGTGAATTCATCAGATCCATTATCATAATTAAAAATATCATCATAATAGGCTTCATAATATTCTGAAACATGAACTGGGTCTGGATTATCAAATTGATTTTCCGCGATAGGGAATTCTTCTGTGAAATTTATAATGTCAAAATGATCATCAGTAATATCTCGAATAGGTTTATTAGTGAAAGTATTTGACGCACCAGCCGCGAGGATAACTGAGTATCTTGTTGAATGAGATGCATTATCAAAACTATGGATTGCAAATACCAATGGCCAATGAGGTTGAGTATCTATCAGAGGCTCCGTTACAGCTTCCTGAAATTTTTGGAAAATGGTATATTCATATCGTGAAGGATCCGAATGTGATTTACTGTTTGTATAGGTTCCATCTTCAGACCATTCAACTTCGCGGCCAGCTCCATTTATCATAAATCCAAATGCATCAATTTCAAGAAAAAGATCCATGGCAATATAAGGTGCAATAAAATCATCACAGGGGTGAGGAACTTGGATCAATACTTGCTCACGAGAAGCATTTGGATTTATTATGTATAAGCCCCAGCTATTTCTAAAGCTCCCGATTACATCATCTTCTGGCATGCCGATCTGATTTATGTCTATAAATGAAGTATCAAGCTGTTCTCTTAAAAGATGGAACGTTCTGTTCAGTAACGTATCTTCAAATATGACTAATTCATAGAAAAATGAATCTAATGAATCTTGTAAAAGTGAGTCCACCAGCATTGTGTCGGCATTAACAAAGTGGGAGAGTATGGTCTCCCAATAAACTAGGGTTTGGGAAAATTCAGATAATTTTTTATAATGTCCAAAACCATTAGTTTGCACATCTAACCATTC
>CAZCHA010000143.1:0-4050 GCA_964498175.1 uncultured bacterium | reverse complement strand
TATGAAATTCTAAATGAAAATCAAGAAAGGATGTGGGAGATTCAATCGCAGATAAAACATCATTTCTTCCCTTATCTCTTACCCAATCATCAGGATCTTGATCCGTAGGCGGACTAACAATAGTGGGCTCCATTCCTGCTTTTAATAATACCCATCCAGCGCGGATTGCATTAGTGTCACCAGCGTTATCGCCATCAAACAATAAAACTACTTTTTGAGTAATGCGGCTTAAAGCCAATGCATGTCTCGGTGTAAATGCTGTCCCTGAAACAGCCACAACCTGATGAATACCTGCTTGGTAGAGTTGTAGAAAATCCATGTAGCCCTCCACCAAGACTGCATACCCTGTTTTTCGGATTGCATCCCGAGATGCTTGAAGTCCATAAAAGACATCACTCTTTTTATATAGAGGTGTTTCCGGGGAATTCAAATATTTTGCAGGATCATCCATTTCAAAAATCCTTCCACCAAATGCAATGGGTTTCCCTGAAGGGTGGTGAACCGGGAACATGATCCTTGAACGGAATCGGTCGAATGTACCTTTTTCTGATTGGGTAAATAATCCGGATTTATTAATATGAGATTTTGTAAATCCCTTGCCGGTACATTGTTTCACTAATTGATCCCAACTGTCCACAGCAAACCCAACTTTAAATTGTTTCAGAATATCTTCTGTTAGCCCACGCTCTGTTAAATAAGTCAATGCACTTTTTCCCTGCTTGGAGAATAGATTATCCTGATAAAGGTTAACTGCAATGGTATGGAGTTCATATAATGAAGAATATAATTCAGAGCCACTATCCCCCTCTTCAAATTGAATTGGTATATTATATCGATCAGCCAGAGTTTTAATAGCTTCCGGAAATGTAATTTTTTGATATTCCATCAAAAATGAAAAGACATTTCCACCGGAACTGCATCCGAAACAATGGTATATCTGTTTTGCAGGTGCCACACTGAAAGATGGCGTTTTTTCACCATGAAATGGACATAATCCGAAATAGTTGGCACCACGTTGTTTCAAATCAACGTATTGAGATACCACATCTAATATGTCTGCCGCGTCCCGAACCCTGTCTACAATATCTTGTGGAATTTTTCCCATCAGGGTTGAGACAATTGTTTCAAATATGACTCACTCAAAGCAACGGGATCTTCCCAGTTAAAAAATTCGACCAGATTGATTCTAACCAGATTGCTTTTTTGAGCTAATATTGAATTGGCTTCAATGATATTTGACCATTTCTGCAATGGAAGTATGGCCATAATCCAAATAAAAACCATCATAATAAAAAACCCTTTGATCGACCCAAATACAAAACCTAGAGATCGGTTCATTAATTGGTTGCTTTTTGAAAGAAGTGCAATTTGTACCATTTTTGTCAAGACTCTGGTACCCATTAAAGTCACCGCAAATAACAAGGAGAAAGCAAGGAAGATGCCCATCCATTCATCCATTTGCAATAGATTATTCACTTTCACTGAAAATTTTGTACTATTGGATACAGAAATCATAATTGCAAGAATGAGCCCGAGCAACCTGCCAAATTCTTCAATGAGCCCTCTTTTAAATCCAATCACCCCCAGCAATACAATAAACAATAAGGCCAGGCCATCCAAGAACCAGGACATTTATCCCAACAATTCCCTCAAAATTACGTTGGCAGTTTTTCCATCGATAGACCCGGCACCACGCTGCATAACAACGGGCATCACTTTGCCAATATCTCCCATTCCAGTTGCGCCTGTTTCTTCAATAATGGTAACAACTATCCCACGGATATCATCTTCCGACATCATGCTAGGGAGATATGATTCAAGGATACTCAATTCATTTTTTTCTTTATCAGCTAATTCAGGTCTATTGGCTTTTTCATACATTTCTGCAGATTCCTTGCGCTGCTTTACCAAAGTCTTAATCACAGCCAAGCCATCCTGTTCGGATAATTCTTTTCTTGTATTGATCTCCTTATCTTTCAATTTTGATAAAAGAGTACGGAGGGTTCCAGCCTTATCTTTTTCCCCGGATTTCATTGCATCATACATTTCTGTTTTAATTTTTTCAATAAAACTCATTTTAATTCCCATCAATTCTTTTCATAGCCAACAGAAGGTGATCCTTATTTGTTTCAAATCCAATAAATCGTCGGCCACCCAGCTTGGATGCTAGACCTACATCACCAGTTTTCATAAAAGGATCCAATACCCAATTCAATTTAAAACTACTGGATTCAAGGATCCGTGAAAATAATTTTTGCGGATATCGCCCATTTTTTTCTGCAATTCCCGGAATATCCAACCAAAGATTTGATTTAACAATGTCTTGGTCCAATACCGGTTCATCTGATTTGATTCCCACGGGCCGTTGATTAAATAAAAAATCATCCGTTTTTGTTGCAAACCAAATATCAGATGTATCATTTTCCCAAGTTTTATGTTTACTAATGGAATCATTGGATTTTTTTCGCCATGTAATCCGAGTTTGGATCTTAAATGTATTACTCAACAATCCATGATACATCCCGGAATATTGCCATGGTGAAAATAAATAAATCGCACCAGTATTTTTCAGAACGCGATAGGATTCTTCCAACCAATTTTTGTTCCACTGGTAATATTCCTGTAGTGTTTTTCGTTGACCTATTTCTTCCGTGGAATTCCAGGGATCTTCCGGTGGATCTGCAGTGATTAGATCTATGGAATTATCCGGAAGTTGTTTTAAGCCATCCAAACATTTGGCAAGGAAAAGTCCTTCCTCCATTTGATCAATAGAAAAAGACATGTCCTCCACTGTGCGTATGGCAGGAAGATATTTATTCAGATCATCAATGGATAAACCTGGAAAAGTCTCCAGCGGATTTGTAAACAGAGGGGAATTTATATTTTGCGGGGAGTCAGACATCCGAAAATTTACTGAAAAAATATGCTATATTCTCTCGACAATCTTTTTTTCAATTTCTAATAATTGTTCAGAGTTCTCAAATATATTAAAGCTATCTGTCTCTATGGTTAATACGGGGTAAGCCGTTACACTATTGATCCATTGGTCATATGAGATATTCAGGCTGTGAAGATATTCAGGATCAATTGATTGTTCATAATTCCGGCCCCGTGATTTTATTCGGCTAAGTAATGTATCCGTGGAAGCTCTTAAATAAACAATGAGATCAGGTTTTTTTAAAAAAGATGTCATGGATGTGAATAGCCCTAAATAATTGTCCCAATCGCGGTCTGACATATTTCCCATCTCATGAAGGTTCCGGGCAAATATTTCTACATCTTCATAAATCGTTCTATCCTGGATCACACCACCCATTACTTTGGACATTTGGAGATGCGACTCAAATCTTTTATGAAGAAAATAGATCTGAAGGTTAAAGCTCCAACGTTTCATGTCACCATAAAAATCACTTAAATATGGATTATCAGATACAGACTCATAAAAAGGAGTCCACCCCTGTCTTTCTGCTATTTTTGTAGTGAAGGTGGTTTTCCCTACACCAATATTCCCGGCAAGTCCAATAAATGGATGGGTGGACTTTTGTGAATTTTCCATAGTTTAAAATACAAAGATCGTGACTTATATCTTTGAATGAATTATTGCAATTAATAGAGAAATCGCCGCATTTTTAACCATGGATAAAAAACAAAAAGTTCTTTTTGTCTGTACCGGGAATAGTTGTCGATCTCAAATCGCTGAAGGATTGCTCCGTGATATGGCTGATGACCAGTTTGACGTTTTCAGTTGTGGAACTCATCCCAGCCGCGTTCATCCCAATGCTATTGCAGTCATGGAGGAATGGGGCATCGATATTTCGAATCACACATCCGATGATATCGACGATTACTTGGATGATGATATTAATATCGTAATCTCGGTTTGCGATCATGCCAATAAATTATGTCCCAATTTTCCTAGTGATGTTCAGCGGATCCATTGGAGCGTTGATGATCCTTTTCGAGGTTGGAATCAGAATGCATCACAATTAGATAATTTTCGAGAAACAAGGCAGGATCTAAAAATCAGAATTCAAAAATTATTAGATGATA
>CAZCHA010000142.1:0-4074 GCA_964498175.1 uncultured bacterium | reverse complement strand
TTACGCATTGCATTTTTTGCTGTTTTTAATGCAAATCTTCCACAATATTGGGATGCAGCGCATGATTACAGTTCTTATGTTTTCTTTTATCCGATCGTTTTATTATTCTGGTATCTATGGACAATCATCAGCGACGAAAAAGACATTCTCATTTCTGGATAAAATTTATTTTCAGTCTTGGGTGTTTTTGCCTTTTTTACTTTTTTCTCATACGACCCATTCAAACTATTATTGTAGCAGAAGTGGTAGTTCCTGCACTTCAGTCAATTTCATCAGATAATTCTGATTTTCTAATTCAGTCAAAACAGGATGATTATTTAATTGAATCCCATTCAAATAAGTTTATCGATTTAAAGATCAATCCTCCTTTCAATGGATATTTTTGGTTAGCCGTCATATTCATATGGGCATTTGGGAATAAAACCATGATGAAGATTGTTATTTATTATAATTTGGCACTCATTATTATTATCCCGATTTTTATACTTATTTTATTGTCAGGAAACACTTGGGTTGCTCCGCTTATCAGTGCAAATGAAATTGTCTATAAGGCATTGTTTTTATCTATCAGCGTATTAGTAATAAAAGAAGGAATAGAGAAACAAAGGAATCCAGAAACCATGGTTCGATAATATCCATTTTCCTGATAAATAATTTTTGTTCATTATAAGTTTGCTATTTAAATTCCGTGGCTTTATTCGTAACGAATACAATCAATTTAATTAGAGAAGAGTCATGAGCAGAGTATGCGACGTAACCGGTAAAAAACCCATGTTTGGGAACAATGTGAGCCACGCTAATAATAAGAGTCGGCGCCGGTTTAATATTAATTTACAAAAAAAGAAATTTTGGCTTCCAGATGAGAAACGATATGTGACTCTACGTTTATCAACCCGTGGGATGCGGATTATTGATAAAAAAGGGATACGGAGAGTTGTAAATGAATTAAGGGCGAAAGGAATTAAGGTATAGATTTTTTCCTATACTATCCTATATAATAAAAGCCTTCCAGTTACGGAGGGCTTTTTTATTTTAAAACGCCCTCGTAAAAAACGAGGGCGTTTTCATCTATCAACCTTTTTAGATTAATAGCCAACCAGTTTTAAGGTATTGTGAAATTAAATATTTCACAATATTAGGATTCAAGATTATTTAGGATATTCTATTTCAATTCCTAATCATGCTGTCTTCTAATAAAGGCAGGAATTTGAAGGTCCTGACCATAGATCACGGGAGAATCCTCGGTGTCGTCAAAAGTAAGAACAGGTTTTGGTTCTTCTATTTCTTCTGCGCTTTCTTCTGTAACAACATCTTTTTGTACATGAAGAGGTTTATTTACCCTATCCTGTAACTCGCGTGTATGTGATGGTGTTGGAGTATGGGATTCAGTTTGTGGATCAAAATTATCCGCTTTAGTAACAACTTTTGGAATGTTAAATCCTGTAGCTATGACTGTCACACGAATTTCTTCATTCAATTTAGGATCGATTACCGCACCAAAAATAATATTCGCAGCCGGACCTGCTTCCTCGAAAATGATGCTTGTTGCTTCATTTGCTTCCATGAGAGTAAGATCATTTCCGCCAGTGATATTTACCAACACCCCTTGCGCACCCTTAATGGATGCATCATCCAATAATGGGCTGGAAATGGCTTGCTGAGCTGCAAGGGTTGCCCGCTCTTCGCCAGATGCAACACCGGTCCCCATGATTGCTTCACCCATATTTTTCATAATGGTTTCTACATCAGCAAAATCTAAATTGATTACACCTTGTACATTGATCAGATCTGAAATGCCTTTTGCAGCTTGGTGTAGGATTGTATCCGCCATTTGAAATGCTTCTGCCAGGGTTGTGGATTTATCCACAATTGACATAAGTTTTTGATTCGGAATGGCGATTAAGGTATCACAGGCTTTTTTCATTTCTGCCATGCCTTCCAATGCTCGATTCATTCTTTTTGGACCTTCAAAACTGAAGGGGAGTGTAACAATTCCAACAGTTAGAATACCTAATTCTCTTGAAATTTGCGAAATTACAGGTGCAGCACCGGTTCCAGTACCACCTCCCATTCCTCCTGTGATGAAAACCATATCTGCACCTTCCAATAATGCTTTAATGGCTTCTTGATCTGCCTCAACTGCTTCTCGACCAACACTGGAATTTGCGCCGGCACCCAGACCTTTGGTAAGATTTTTTCCTACCTGGATTTTTTGTTCAGATGGATTGTTGTCCAGGTCTTGTGCATCCGTATTGATGGCTATAAAATCCACCCCTTGCATTCCAGATGTGATCATTCGAGTTACCGCATTTCCGCCCGCTCCTCCAACACCGACAACTTTTAGTTTTGCTTTTTGTTCAGATAGACTATCAAACTCAAATAGCATGATTATTCTCCTTGTTTCCTGGTTTGGTTAAAATAGATCTTCGATGGTATGTCGAATTTTTTCAAACAGCCCTGAAAACCCTCCACTTGTGGATTGATGCAACCTAACATGATCTGTTGCATACAATGGCCAAAGTAAAAGCCCCATGACTGTGGTATGACTGGGTCCATCTGCTATGTCTTGGACACCATCAATTTTTATGGGTTTTCCCTGACGAACTTTTACACCAAGGGAATTTTCTGCTAATGGCACAATATTCCTTAACTGAGCACCACCACCGGTCATAACGATTCCATACGTAAGCGGATCTTTAATATCCGCACGTGAAATTTCGCGAATGACCATTTGAAATATTTCATGCATCCGAGCCTCAACATATCTCGAAATTTCTTGTTCAGGTACAGATCGTTGTAATTGACCTGGCTCCGATGGAAGTTCAATCTCTAATTTTGGTGAAGACATGGATGCTCTGGCTGATGCATACTTCATTTTAATATTTTCAGCCTCTTCTATACTAATTTGAAGCATAACAGCAATATCATTTGTAATACTTGAAGAACCGATGGGTAAAATTGCAGAATGGCGGACTGCACTACCGTTATATACAGCAATGTTGGTAGTAGAGGATCCTATCTCAACCAAAGTAACCCCTAGATTCATCTCATCTTCATGAAGGGTTGCCAACGCTGATGCTAGGGGTTGAAATACAAGCCCGTCTACCGTAATACCTAATTCTTCTACACAGCTTACTAAATTATTCATCGCAGTTGTTGCGGCAGTTACTAAATGAACGCGTCCCTCCAATCTGCGACCAGTCATACCAATAGGATTCTTGATTTCTTTCAATGTATCAACCAAATATTCTTGTGGTAGTGTATGCAAAATGTCTCGATCAACTGGGAGAGAGACGGCTTGAGCAAGGTTTAACACCTGGTATATATCATCATCATTGATGGATCTTTCTAAGAGGCCGTCCATCCTGCCACTTGAACGATTCAATGCAATTGCCGCCTGAGTATTCAAACATCTAATATGATCACCTGTGATAGAAAGAATTGATTTGGTTACCTTAACATTCGCCATCAATTCAGAATTCGTTAGTGCTTTTTCAATTTTTTCGATTAATTCATCCCGGTTGGTAATTGTGCCGCGACGGAATCCTGCAGAGGTTGTGGTAGAAATTCCTAATAACTTGACGCGTTTTGTTTGTGGAATTATTTGACCAATTGCGCATGTTATTTTGCTGGTACCAATGTCTAAACCAACTGTAATCTGCCGATCGTGTCCATTTCCTATAGGATTCATGATTGGCGTCCTTTGGTGATAATTTGGTTTTCATAGCGCATGTCTAAATAAGCGTAATCAGAAATTTTCTTTTGCCCCAATTCTAATTCAAATTGTTTTAGAATTTCAAATCTTGACCATAATCTATCTTGTCCTAAATAAATACGTGTGGGATGGTCGGACAAAATGAGTTCCAAATCATTGCTGGAAGTCATTTTCATTTCGGATAAATTATTATAAAGGGATTTATAGTCAATTTGGATTCGAGAAAGCCAATTGATACATTCCTTTACTTTAACTGAAAGAGCGCGCTTCCCAACAGGATATAATTTTGCTTCAGGATTAAAATTTGTTAGGATTGGTAAATTAAAATCACCAAGATTATTTAAATCAGGAAGTACCAC
>CAZCHA010000141.1:0-4103 GCA_964498175.1 uncultured bacterium | reverse complement strand
TTGGATTATATGACCAACGCGGTCCAAAACATGTTGGTAGGCAAAGAGGAGCAGAACCGGATTATAAGTTGTATTTCACCCCGGAAGGCGCTAATTCAGATGATGGTGCAGGAGTATTAGCGACCCATGGTGATGGAAATTATTTTCATGAAGTGTTTAACCCGGACTATGTTTTCGAATTCAGAATATCACTTGATTCAATACTGATCGAAGACGATGTCAGATTAATCCCGGCAAATGGTACACGCACACCATTTGAACCTATGATTCATGATAATGATGGAGGTACGTGGGAAGGACAGTTAACCCTTTCACCCACCAATGATGATAATGCCCACCAGACATGCGAAGTGTGGTCCAATACTTGGATCGGTGATCAATCAACAGTTGATATTGATAAGGAAGTAATCGCGAACCAGTTTTCACTGTTTCCTAATTACCCAAATCCTTTCAATCCAGTAACAACTATCGGATTCTCACTACCCAATGCTCAGCAGGTTTCACTATCAGTGTATAACCTGATTGGACAGGAAGTAGTTTCCTTAGTTAATAAGGAACTACCTGCAGGCTACCATACAATAAACTGGTATGCAGGAAGTATGGCATCTGGTGTCTATCTTTCTAGGTTAACTTCTGGAGGAAAGACCATTACACAAAAAATGCTTTTATTGAAATAGCACATGAAGAAAAAAAGGGCAGAAATTATTTTCTGCCCTTTTTTTTTCTTATTATAAACTTATACGACAAAATAGAAATAATTAAATTGTAATTTTTAAAGCAGAATTGTTATGTCCATTAAAAAATTATCAATTATTATTCCTTTACTTGGATATCTCTTTGGCCAGACTACTGGGAAAATTTCAGGTTCAATTACTGATAAAATAACTTCTGAATCACTCCCCGGCACGAATATTTATCTAGAGCAGACCCCTTATGGGACAGCATCGGATAGGGACGGACGATTCTCTATAATCAATATTCCTCCTGGTAATTATACACTTAAGGTAGATATGATTGGGTATAAATCGATTCGCTTGGAAGCTGTAAAGATTTCCGTGAATCGAACACTTTCATTGAATATTGAAATGGAGCAAACGGTTATCGAGGGGGAAGTGGTTACCGTTGAAGTTGCACGGATGGCACAGAAAAAAGATCAAACTGGCACAATAAAAAATATTTCCGGAGATGAGATTAATGCTCTTGCAGTGGAAAGTGTAGGTTCTGTAATCAATATGCAGGCAGGGGTGGTTAATGGCCATTTCCGCGGAGGCAGAAATACTGAAGTAACCTATATGATCGATGGAGTCCAGGTAGATGAAACCTTTGGTGGCAGCAGTGCTGCGGTTGAGATACAGCCGGAAGCGGTACAGGACCTGGAAGTAATCACGGGAACCTTTAATGCGGAATATGGCAGGGCTATGAGCGGCGTGGTGAATGTTGTAACTCGAGACGGCGGGCCCAAATTCGAAGGATCTGCATCTGCTGGGCTGTCTTTTTTCCAAACAGCTAATACAGATATTTTTATTGGATTATCTCCAGATCTAAATAGAAGTCAAGATCTAAAATTCAGTTTGGGTGGACCTTTGTTAGGTGATAAAATCACTTTTTTCAGTAATGTCCGAATTCAAGATAACCAGGGACACCTAAATGGCCATCGCATCTTCACCATTACTGATACTAGTAATTTTTATTCTGATGATCCATCAGAATGGGCTTCTTCAAAGTCTGGCGATAGTTCCTATGTGCCCATGAACACGGGTGAAAATTTTTCAGGTCTCCTTAAGCTGAGTTTCAAACTGTTTGATGGGATTAGATTTTCTTTTTTAGGCTCTTTAAGTGATGATAGTTGGTTTGGATATGACCATGGTTTTAAATATAACCCTGATGGCCGAGCCGGTTCCTATAAAGAAACAGGCTATTTATCTTTCCAACTGAATCATATGATTAATCCTAAACTTTTCTATGAATTAAAAGTATCCTATTTGGATAATTATACGGGGAATTATCTTTTTAAAGATCCTCTCGATTACATTATTGATGAAGTTGGTGACACTGTTTATTCATATATTCATGATAAATATCTTGAAAATTATGGTTCTGGTTTTTTCACAGGTGGACAGCAAAAGAATCACAGCATACTCTCTATGATTGATAGAACAGTCAAGTTTGACCTGAACTGGCAAGCCAATTATAACCACAATATAAAGCTGGGTTTACTAAAAATTTCTCATGATGTGGATCAACAGTGGCGTGAAATACGAAACAAATATGATGGCGAAGCTAGCCTGGCGGATATTTACAAGCCTAAAATATTTGGGGATACCACTGTATACGCTGATTTATACAAAGTTAAACCACAGGAAGGTGCTGCTTATCTACAGGATAAAATGGAATTTGATAATATGGTCATTAATGTGGGCCTTCGATATGACGTTTTTGATCCTGCAAGTGTTTACCCATCGAATCGCCGAAATCCATCGAACCAATTGACCTTTAAAGATACTTCAGGTGTTCTGATAGATTCACTTACGTCTACCAATCTCAATGCAGATATTATAGATCAGATCAGCCCCAGGATAGGCTTTGCCTACCAACTGGGGAATGAAGCTGTTCTCCATTTCAGCTATGGCCATTTTTTCCAGATGCCCCCTCTTTATTCCATGTATCAGAATCATAGTTTTTTGATTCCGCCAAATGACCATGGGACTACAATGGGAAATGTGCTTTTGGAGCCTGAAAAAACCATCACCTATGAAATCGGGCTCTGGCAGGAACTCACCCGCAGTTTAAGTTTAGATGTTGCTCTTTTTTACAGGGATATTTACAATTTATTGAGCGCCCAGGTATTTTCTACCTATAATCAGATTGAATATGGGTTATACAGTAATAAAGATTATGGTAATGCCAGGGGTTTGGAAGTAAAACTGGATATGGGTGTAGGCGAGTTAAAGGGGATGTTAAATTATACACTGCAATATACCAGAGGGAATGCGGACAGCCCTACGCAAACATTCACGCGAGATGGAGCAAATATGGATCCGGTAAATCGTTTTATTCCTATGAGCTGGGATCAACGGCATACGCTGAATGGTACAGTAATGTTTTTTGGAAAAAACTTTGGCACTACGCTTACTACCTATTATAACTCCGGCTCCCCATATACTTTTTCTCCTCAAAGTGAAAGTGTGCTTTCAAGGATTAACCTATATCCTAACAATGCCTACAAACCATCTACTACAAGTTTAGATGCCACCATGTATTATAATTTCAAATTAATGGGGCATTATCATGCAAAAATTGATCTAACCATTTACAATCTTTTGGACCGCCTGAACGAAAACTGGGTGAACTCACAAACTGGACGTGCATACACAGCTATTATAAAAGATACGGATCTGGCTGGCCATCGCAGTGATTTCAATGATTATGAAGATCGTATCCAAAATCCAGCCATGTTTTCTTCTCCGAGAATGTTTAAAATAGCAGTGGGCATTAATTTCTAATCATATGCGTATATTTATTTCTAGTATCACAATTTTAGTTATTTCCATCAGTCTACTTTTTGGCCAGGGGAAAGAATATTTGGGGCCTCAGGATCCGGCAGGAGATATTGCAGCTGAAAAAGAAGGCTATATGATTGGAAACCGTGTTTATATATATTTTCGAAATACAACGGAGCTGTCAGATTGGCCAAGGGTAAACGTTTCCAAATGGCCTAATAATCCCAACGGTCTAAAAATGACGGATGGGATCGGGTTGCTGGTGGGCGCCAAGGTTTATATTGAAGATGACAGCGATGGGGCCACAGTTGATTCAATCCCACTGACTGAGCTTGCGGATATTTATACCAAGGACCACCACACGTTATATTACCTGCAGACCAGCTACCGGGAAGAAATGGATGTAGATCCCACAGGAACAGTAGAATGGGGCTTTTATCCTGTATTTGGTTATTTTAATGAAACAGGAGAATACCCGGCATTATCTAACATTGAAAATTCATGGCCTATTGGCGGCTGGCCATCCACAGGATTTGAGACCAAGTGGCCCGGAGAATGGAATGGTCGTTTTGGCCGTGGTGTGATTTATGCGGATCAGGAATC
>CAZCHA010000140.1:0-4143 GCA_964498175.1 uncultured bacterium | reverse complement strand
TACTTCGAAGTATTTCCATTGATTGTGAAATGGATTTTATTAAGGTTCGTAGTTATGTGGGAAAAAAGTCATCTGGAACAATTCAACTCATAAAGGATATATCTGCAGATGTCACGAATCGCCATGTGATCTTAGTTGAAGACATTATTGATTCCGGGCATACAATTCAATTTTTAATGGAAAGAGTGAGTAGTGCCTTACCTAAGTCAGTATCCATCGCTACATTTTTGATTAAACCAGATATAGCAAAAATCGATTTTGCAGTTGATTTCATTGGGTTTGAAATTCCACCGGAATTTGTTGTAGGATACGGGCTAGATTATGATCAAAAATTAAGACATTTAAATGGTGTTTATTCTATAGAGAGTGATACTGTCGTATAAAAATATCAAGGAAAATTAAATATGAACAATCAAAAAAATAAACCACAGCAAAATCAAAATAAACAGAATCCAAAAAAACAACCGGATCAGTTTGATTGGATGCGAGCTGGTAAAACCAGCTTCGTTTGGCTCATGATCATTTTCGGAGCCGTTTATATTTCAGGGTTATTGACCGAATCCGGTAAAAAAGAAATCGAAATCGAGTATACTGATTACCGTGAATATTTGGCAAACAGTGAAATTGAAAAAGCAATTATCATGGGTGAAGTATTTCATGGCGAATTCAAAGTACCAAAAACAATTGAAACTCCGATTGGTCCCTTGAATGATGTGACCCATTTTAAATTGACACTTCCGTATCTTGAAAGGGAAGATACTGATGAGTGGGATGCTGCTGGAATAGAATACACGTTTAAGGAAAAAACAATTGACTGGACGGGGTATTTACTCAATATGCTTCCTTGGATTTTATTAATTGGGTTCTGGTTTTTTATGATTCGCAGAATGCAAGGAGGCGCAGGAGGAATGGGCGGTATTTTTAAATTCGGAAAAAGTCGAGCATCTCTTTGGACATCGGATCAACCTCGAGTCACATTTAAAGATGTGGCCGGTTGTGAAGAAGCAAAAGAAGAACTGAAGGAAGTGATAGACTTTTTAAAGAATCCCAAAAGATTCCAAAAACTTGGAGCCAAAGTACCCAAAGGAGCCTTGCTTGTTGGCCGTCCGGGTACAGGTAAAACTCTTTTGGCTCGTGCAGTTGCAGGGGAGGCATCTGTACCATTTTATAGTTTAAGTGGTGCAGATTTTGTAGAAATGTTCGTGGGTGTGGGCGCTTCCCGTGTTCGTGATCTTTTTGAGCAAGCTAAAAAGACTGAACCATCTATTATTTTTATTGATGAAATGGACGCAGTGGGCCGTCAGCGTGGTGCCGGAATTGGAGGTGGGCATGATGAGCGTGAACAAACCTTGAATGCGCTTCTCGTTGAAATGGATGGATTTAATAATACACAGAATGTAATTGTCATTGCCGCAACAAATCGACCAGATGTATTGGATCCGGCCTTGCTTAGACCCGGTCGTTTTGACCGCCAAATTATGGTTGATGTACCTGATTACATTGGTCGTTTGGGTATCTTGAAAGTCCATACCAAGAAAGTAGTAGTAAATCATGCGAAATCTGATTTGGAATCTTTAGCTAAAGGTACACCGGGCATGGTAGGCGCAGATATTGCCAATCTCGTGAATGAAGCAGCATTGCTTGCGGCGCGTAAACGAAAAAAATCCATTGATATGGACGATTTTGAAGAAGCAAAAGACAAGGTAATGATGGGTACTCAGCGTAAAAGCATGATACTTTCCGATGAAGAAAAAGAAGTAACTGCATATCACGAAGCAGGACATGCATTGGTGGCGATTAAAACAAAGGGGGCTGACCCTGTACATAAAATTACCATTATTCCTCGTGGGCGCGCTTTGGGTGTCACAATGCAACTCCCTATTGATGAGAAACATGGCTACAAACGAAGTTATGTGGAAGGTCGTCTTGCTATACTTATGGGTGGAAGAAGTGCTGAAATGGTTATTTTTAACCAAATGACAACGGGTGCTGGGAACGATATTGAACAAGCAACCCAAATTGCGCGGAAAATGGTGACAGAATGGGGGATGAGTGATTTATTGGGTCCAATGACCTTTGGGAAAAAGAATGAGGAAATATTTTTAGGACGAGAAATTCAATCTCATAAGGATTACAGTGAAGTAACAGCACGTATGATCGATGAAGAAATCTCTCGGATTGTTCGTGATTCCCAACGAATAGCAGACGAAATTCTTCGAAAAAATATTGAAATTCTTCATAGAATAGCTCAGGAATTATTGAAATACGAAACGATCGATTCGGTAGATCTTGAAAAAATTCTTAAAGGTGAAAAACTTACACGAGCGTTGAATGGCCAAAATAAACCCAAAAATAAGCGGAAACCCCGAAAGCGCCAAAATAAAAAACCCCAAATGAAGGATGGGGAAAAGGCACAAAAAAATTCTGGTCAGAAGAATAATTCCAAACCCCAGCAGGGTAAAGCAAAGCCAAAACAACATCAACCACAAAAAAAACAGGATGTGAATTCCTGATTTGCAATCAAAATTGTCACGCCACAATTTTTCTGAATGGTGTCAGAACTCCGACCGGGAAACATTGGTTATGGGTATTATTAATGTAACACCGGATTCTTTTAGTGATGGCGGGAAATATTTTACAAAAGATTCTGCTGTAAATCACGCCATATCGCTGATTAAGGATGGAGCCGATATTTTGGATATTGGCGGTGAATCTTCTCGTCCAGGTGCTACACCAATTTCTGTAAAAGATGAATTGAATCGAATCCTTCCCGTCATCAAATTGATACGGAAAATAGATTCTGACGTTTTAATTTCTATTGATAGTACAAAATCAATTGTAGCAAAACAGGCTGTGGAAGCTGGTGCCGATATTGTAAATGATATTAGCGGATTTTCTTTGGACAAAAACATGCCATCTGTGGTATCATCATTGGATGTGCCAGTGGTTTTAATGCACATGAAAGGAACACCCTTAACAATGCAAAAAAAACCACACTATGATAACCTTGTGGGTGAAATCAGCTCTTTTTTTCTAAGTCAAATTAATGTTGCCAAATCTGCCGGAATCAAAACAGAAAAAATCATTTTGGATCCTGGAATTGGATTTGGAAAAACATTAGATCATAATTTTACGATTATTCAAAAATTGAATGAATTCTGTGAGTTGGGATATCCCGTGTTAATTGGCCCTAGCCGAAAAGCTTTTATAGGGTCCATGTTGGATCTTCCATCTCATGATCGAATAGAAGGAACAGCAGCAGCTGTTTCTGCCGGTATTTTAAATGGTGCAAGAATTGTTCGGGTTCATGATGTGAAAGAAATGAAACGAGTGGTTACAATTACTGAAAAGATCAGGACTGCCGCATGACCCTCTTCAAATTTGGATTCCTGACTTTGACTTTAATTGATGTGATTGATATCATCCTGGTCACTTGGATCTTTATAAAAGTATACCAATATTTCAGAGAAACCCGGGCCGGACAAATGTTGATTGGATTGGTGATATTGCTCATCTCATCCTTCCTGTTCAATTCATTTGGATTGAGTGCCATGTCCTGGTTAGTGAATCAATTCCAAACTGTTTGGGTAGTAGCATTTGTGATTTTATTCCAACCGGAAATCCGACGACTTTTAATCTATGTTGGACAAACACGATTTTTCCAGCGCATTTTTATGATGGGAACTTCCCGTTCCTTGGAAGCCGTTGTTGAAGCTTCTTTGATTCTAGCAGAAAAAAAATGGGGTGCTTTGATTGTAATTCAGCGAGAGACGGGACTTCGCTCTTATAAAGAAGCGGGGACACCTTTAAAAGCAGAAGTTTCAACACCCTTACTTATGTCTATCTTTAATCCAGGCTCGCCCATGCATGATGGGGCTGTCATATTGCAAAATACATTATTGGAAGCTGCAGGCTGTATTTTGCCTTTGACAGAAAGCCCGATGGTTTTACCAGAGATGGGCACACGACATCGTGCGGCATTAGGAATCACTGAAGAATCGGATGCAATTGTTGTAGTCGTTTCAGAAGAACGGGGGACAATCTCTACAGCCGAAAATGGTCGGTTTACCCACTTGGATATGGATGAAATGAAATTGCGTCGTTATTTGAATGAACGTTTATTTATTTCATCTGGTGATTAAA
>CAZCHA010000139.1:0-4216 GCA_964498175.1 uncultured bacterium | reverse complement strand
ATATCCATGACCAAACCATCCAGACCGGCAGCAAGTTTTTTAGACAAAATTGATGCAGTGATTAGGGGGATAGATTCTATGGTAGCAGTCACATCTCTCACGCCATAAATCACTTTATCAGCTGGTGCCAAATTTGATGTTTGTCCAATAATGGCACACCCAACATTTTTTACAGTTTGACGAAATAACGAATTATCTGGTGTTGTATTATATCCATGAATTGATTCTAATTTATCAAGAGTGCCACCCGTATGCCCCAAACCACGGCCTGAAATCATTGGATTATAAATACCACAGGATGCCACAATGGGTGCTAACATAATGCTCACCTTGTCTCCAACGCCACCGGTGGAATGCTTATCAACCACGGGGCCATCCAAATCATCCCATTTTAATTTGTCTCCCGATTTCACCATATGGTCTGTGAGAGAAAAAGTTTCTTCCGTCGACATACCTTTAAACATAACGGCCATACAAAAAGCCGCAATATGGCTTTCGGAAACAGATCCATTGGAAATGCCTTCAATATAATATTGAATTTCCGAATCGCTTAATGGCAATCCATCTTTCTTTTTTCGAATGATTTCCTGAGGAAGCATGATTTGCCGGTATTAAAAGCTATTTATTATATTGTAAAAGAAATTCACTCAAAAGTGACTGTAGATCACTTGTCGCTTTTGCTGCGTTTTCTATTGAATGAGCATGGGTTAAATGTTCATCACTCATTCCAGCTGCCATATTGGTTATAATAGACACTGCTGCAACATTTAGTCCATAAAATCGGGCAAGTATTACCTCAGGCACAGTGGACATCCCCACTGCGTCAGCACCTAATAATTTTGCAGCCTGAATTTCTGCCGGCGTTTCAAAACTTGGTCCACAAAACCAAATATAGACACCCTCATGTAATGTTATATTTTTTGTTTTGGCTGCATCTCTAAATTTGTCACACAAAGATGGATTATACGCATCAGCCATATTAACAAAACGGGATGTTTCTGTTTCACCAAATAAAGGAGAAACGCCTGTGAAATTTATATGGTCCGTCAACATCATTACACTTCCGGGCTGTGCTTCCGGAAGTAAACTGCCAGCAGCATTGGTTAACAATAATGTTTCACACCCTAAACCATGTAATGTTTCAACGGGGATTCTCATAATATCCGGTTTGCCAGATTCATAATAGTGGGCACGGCCTTGCAAAACAACAATTTCAATGTCATTTATTTGGCCCAAAATGAGTTGCCCTGCATGCCCCTTTACTCCAGCATCGGGGAATCCGGGTAGATCTTTATAAGAAAATATAATTTTATTTTCAATATTTTCTGCAAACGGTCCCAATCCTGTTCCTAGAATGATAGCAACCTTTGGATGTCTGCCGTCCGCTTTTGAACGGATGATTTCTACTGCTTTATTATTCCCCATCAATTAAACTCCAATCGGATGCCAAGTCGTTTTGGTTTCTTGACATTTAAGAATATGGTAAGGACTTTGGTGCTTATCGTTGGACCAATCTTGGATGGGAAACTGAATGACATGTTTCACATTTAAGGCTGCATTCGTTTCAACCAATTTTTGATCATCGGTATTATCACCACAGTAGATAATGGCATTCACATCCATGTGAGACGAAAAATGCTCAATTAATTCTGACCTGTAACCGGTTAAAATATTAATTACGCCACCAGGCACATCAGATGTATGTAGCACTTCAGCAAAAGAAATTGAACAAAGAGGATGCGATTCAGATGCCAAAATGACAATGGAATTCCCACCAGAAATTACGGGAGCCATAATGGACACCAATCCCAGAAGCGAAGTATCATCTGGCGCAATAGCAGCAACCACGCCCGTTGCTTCCGGTAAAGTAAAATTAAAATAAGGAAGAGAAACAGGATTCACGCGGCTAAAAACTTGTTGAAATTTATCGGCCCAACCCGCATAGTAAATGAGTCGATCAATGGATTGATTGATTTCATTTTCTGCCTGTCTATTTGTCAAGCCCTGTAAAATTAATTCAGCCATAAACTGCTCTCTTCGCCCTTCTAACATTTCACCAACTCGATACAAAATTTGTGCGCGATTATAAGCGGTACGGGAAGACCATCCATCAGATGCGCTTCTTGCTGAAACCATGGCATTGCGAAAATCCTTTCGTGAACCGCGACAAATATTTACCACAGTCGTTTCTTTTTTATCTGTCCATTTGATATATCGCCCGGATTCAGTTCGCGGGAATTTCCCACCAATGAAAAGTTTGTATGTTTTTTGAATATTTATTCTTTGACTCATTTTTTCTCCTACACCAAATTTACGTAGCCGGAAAGACCTTCGATGCCACCCTCACTGCCAACGCCACTTTCTTTATACCCGCCAAAAGGAGATGATGGGTCAAACTTGTTAAAAGTATTTGCCCAAATAACGCCTGCACGAATATCTTGAGTTACTTTAAAAATTTTGGATCCTTTATCTGTCCAGACACCACCGGATAGACCATAAGGTGAATTATTTGCTTTGGTGATGACTTCATCTACTGTTCGGAAAGTTTGGATTGCTAAAACAGGACCAAATATTTCTTCCTGAACAATTCTATTGGATTGGCTTACATCTGTAAATATTGTGGGTGCAAACCAATATCCCTTTTTCGGAAGCGAGCATGCTGTTTGATGAATTTTTCCACCTTCATCTTTACCGAGTTTCACATACATTTTAATTTTATCTAATTGCATTTTGGAATTGATAGCGCCGATGTCCGTATTTTTATCTAAAGGGTCGCCAACAATTAATGATTCCATCCGTTTTTGAAGTTTTGCAATTACTTCATCGGCTACACCTTCTTGTACGTATAAACGGGATCCTGCACAACACACATGACCTTGGTTAAAAAAGATTGCATTAATAATTCCTTCTACTGCTTGATCAATAGGTGCATCTTCAAAAATGATATTGGCCGCTTTCCCGCCTAATTCTAGTGTGTATTTTTTCCCTGAACCCGCCACAGATTTCATGATGTATTTTCCCACATCTGTACTTCCTGTGAATGCAATTTTATTTATATCGTCATGGTTCACCAAAAACTTTCCGGTTTCTCCTGCGCCATTAACAATATTCACTACGCCCGGTGGTAGATCTGCTTCCTGAATAATTTCTGCTAATTTCATGGCTGTAAGCGGTGTTGTTTCAGCGGGTTTTAATACAACAGTATTCCCGGTCGCCAACGCCGGTGCCAATTTCCAGGAAGCCATCAATAACGGAAAATTCCAAGGTATAATTTGTCCCACAACACCCAAGGGTTTTGCCACCCTTCCCGGAAAAGCATATTCTAATTTATCTGCCCATCCTGCATGATAAAAAAAATGAGCTGCGGCTAAGGGCACATCTACATCACGAGACTCACGAATAGGTTTACCACCATCCATTGTTTCAATGACCGAGAATTCTCTTGCTCTTTCCTGCAGTAATCGAGCAATACGATAAATATATTTTCCTCGTTCTTTAGGGTGCATTTTAGACCATGTTTTTTCATAGGCTTTTTGCGCAGAAGCCACAGCCTTTTCAATATCTGCTTTGCCTGCTTCGGCAACTTTAGCTATTTTTTTCTCATTTGATGGGTTTATAGTGTCAAAATATTTCCCATCTACCGCTGGAATGAATTCGCCATTAATAAATAAATCATATTGATCTTTTAATTGAATATGATCAGTGCTTTCTGGAGCGGGGCTATAATCCCATATTTGTTTTTTAGTCATATTAGTTTCTTCTTTGTCAAAGTATTCTAATCAATAGAAAAATAATCTTTAGATTGATATTGACCTGAGGATTGTTTCATAATTTGCATCAATATATCATTGGCAAGTGAACTGGCACCGAAACGGAATAAATTTGGAGATAACCAATCATCACCCAAAGTTTCCTTAATCATTACCAAATATTGAATGGCTTGTTTTGCTGTGCCAATGCCACCGGCAGGTTTCATCCCAATTTTCTTTCCCGTCTTTATTTGGAAATCTCGGATAGCTTCCAACATGGTTAATACAACCGGCGGTGTCGCTGCAGGAGATACTTTCCCTGTAGATGTTTTTATAAAATCTGCCCCAGCTTCCATAGCAATATCACTGGCAAGTCGCACATTATCTAATGTTACCAGTTCACCCGTTTCCAAAATCACTTTCAAATGTGCTTTTCCACAAGCGTCTTTCACTTGGGAAATTTCATC
>CAZCHA010000138.1:0-4253 GCA_964498175.1 uncultured bacterium | reverse complement strand
TAAATAATAAACCATATAAAGATGAAAGCGCATGGACTTCCATAAGTACCAACGCACAATATTCTTTATTTAAGAATCGATTAAGATTTCGTGGTGGTTTAGATTTCATGACAAATGGAGAGACGGATAAAACAGCAACAAACCTTTATGGTGGAAAAATTGGTGGAGATTGGGATATTTTAAATAAATTGACGTTAACTTTTAACAGTTCAATTCGGATGAATGATATCAAATTTTATAAGACCGACGAGTCGGATAATGATGATGATGGTGAAGTTGATGAGTCTGGAGAAAACTGGACCATAAACAGTTCAGGATTCAATCTAACATTGGGATACAGGTTTTGATCAATAAAATTACAAAATTTATCCACGAGCATGTAGTAGACCTTAGCCTGACTTTTGGAGCGGTTTTAATTACATGTTTTCTCCATTGGCTTGGCGTATTCGATTTTCTTGAATTAAAAACCTATGATTATCGATTCCATACAGTTCGTGGTCCTTTAACAGGATGGCGTGCCAGTGACTCTACCATTATTAATCAAGGTACGGATGTCATTCTGGTAGAAGTGGATGACGAAGCTTGGCGGATCCTGAAGGATAATAAAGTTCCATGGCCTTATCCACGAGGTGATATTTGGGCAAAAGTTGTAGATAACCTTTCCAATGCGGGCGCCAAAGTGATCGCCTTCGATATTCAATTTGATTCACCGGATGCCAGAAGTGAATATTTAAGAAGTGTCAGCGGTAATTTGCCGTCAGAATTCCAACAATATCTACCTGGACATGGTGATATTATATTAGCAGAATCCATTAAAAATGCCCAGGAGAATGGTACCAGGGTTGTTATGGATGTTAAAATGGTGAAAGAGCCAACTCGTATACCACCTAGTTATATTGCCTACCCAGTGCCCGAGATCATGGAGGTGAATCCGGAAACAGGGTTAATCAATGACATGCTAGACATTGATGGATTTTCCCGTCAATATAGTATTGCAGGATATATGGCACATGAGCCGGACGTTGCATACTTGACTCTGGGAGTAAAATGTGTAAAAGCATTTCGTGATATTCCAGATGATGCCGTTCCAACGTATAATGCCAAAAATTTGAATTGGAATTTTGGATCACTAAATATTACTTCTTATGGGCGAACAAATAATTTTCTGGTAAATTATTATGGACCTCCATCCGGGTACAAAATACCTGGCAGACAGGACTTGAAACCTTGGGGCACCTTTCCAAGATATTCTTTATCCCAGATTTTAGATACCCAGGATTATGACCTTCCGGAAGATATTGATTGGATGAGTCAATTTCTTCCCGGCCAAGTACCCGATTGGGTGCTTTCAATAGAAGATGAGACAGAACGAAATGAAATGATGGCCATGTTAGGTCTGGGATCAGATTTTGATATCACTCAATCTCCTTTTTATAACAAGATAGTAATCCTTGGTGTAAATGTGGAAGTTATTCACGATGTAAAATCTACCCCATTTTATAATTATTTGAATTTGAGCCAATTAACGCCGGGGATGGAAACACATGCTAATGCGATCCAAACCATGTTACACAATAATTATCTCACAGTTTTTGGTGGTAAAACAACACGGTATATGGATGAAGGTTCACCTTATCCTTTAGCCAATTTTCTTTTAATACTTAGCTTATGTGCCTTGGCTTATATTCTATTAACCAAGATTGAATTGCATCCTATTATGGCAGGTATTATCATTTTATCTGAAGGATTATTTTATTATGCCTTTGCCATGGGAATGTTTGCCAACGATTATTGGTGGTTTTGGAAATCAACCATTTCCAATATATTACCGGAAGCATTGCACAGTAAATTTTATAATCAATTACAGGTTGTACTTCCAGGGCCAGGAGAATCCTATGTGATGCCCATCGTCGCACCCCTCGCTGGATTAATGTTTACTTATGCCAGTAATATCATTTTTCAATTCCTTCATGAACAAAAAGATAAGAAATTTTTAAGAGAAACCTTTGGAACTTACATCTCTCCAGAAGTTTTGGACAAAATGTATGAAGAAAAACAAGCGCCAAAACTCGGGGGTGTAGAAGGACACCATACAGCATTTTTTTCTGATATTCAGAATTTTTCAACCTTTTCTGAAGTACTGGAGCCAGAGAAAATGGTTGCACTTATGAATGAGTATCTAACTGTAATGTCAAAGGTAATTTTAGAGAATGAAGGGACGTTAGATAAATATATTGGTGATGCAATTGTTGCTTTTTATGGGGCACCTGTGCATGTGGAAGATCATGAAAAAAAATCATGTAAAACGGCACTAGCAATGCAGAAAGCATTAGGTGATTTACGTGAAAAATGGGAATCTGAAGCAAATTGGCCGGATATTGTTTATTCTATGCAGCATCGGATCGGATTGAATTCCGGTAAAATGGTCACAGGAAATATGGGATCTGAAATGCGGATGAATTATACCATGATGGGAGATACTGTGAATCTTGCTGCACGCTTAGAATCATCGGCAAAGCAATATGGCGTGTACAATTTTGTAGGAGAAAATATTTATGAATCTGCTAAAGATAAATACATGTTTAGATTTCTGGATTTTGTAAGAGTAAAAGGAAAGAATGTTCCAGTAAAAGTATATGAATTGATTTCGGCAAAAGAAACTGCTGATAATGATATGGTCAATCTTGTAAAAACATTTGAAGATGGATTAGACCGATATTACCAGCAGGATTGGGATAAAGCCCTTGCCCTTTTTAAAAAAGCTGAAGATATGGAAGATCATTTTACATCAAGAAATACAACACCATCAGCTATTTACATAGATCGATGTATCATGTTTAAAAATAATCCTCCAGGAAAGGATTGGGACGGTGTTTGGACTATGAAATCAAAATAATATAAAACTCATTTTTTAAAATTTATTCATTCACATCTAAGAGGTCTTTAATAGATCCAAAATATTGTATGGAACTTTCCCGATTCCTTTCGTTTCATCTGTAATTTTTAGACCATTAATTTATGCAAAATACACGCGGACATATTCTTTGGATCGATGATGAGATTCACCATTTAAAACCCCATATTTTGTTTCTTGAAGAAAAGGGGTATTTATTGTCCCAAGCAGCAAATGGGCAGGACGGGATTGCCTTATCTGAACAAAACAATTATGATTTGATCTTACTGGACCAATCCATGCCTGGAATGGATGGACTGGAAACATTAGCAGAATTGAAAAATAATCGTTCATCCTTACCAGTTATCATGATTACTAAAACTGAAGATGAATGGCTCATGGATGAAGCCATCACAGGGCAAGTAGAGCAATTCCTCATCAAACCTGTAAACCCAAGTCAGATCTTTATGGCTTGTAAACAAACACTGGAAAAGATCAAATTACATGAACAAAAAGCCACCAGTGATTATTTGAAAGAATTCCAAGAAATTGAAGCTCAATTAAGTAATGAATTGAATGCTGATGATTGGTGGAGACTTTACGATCGCCTCACAGATTGGCAATTAAAATTTGATAATTATAATAACACCGGATTAGGGTCCATTCTTAAAGAGCAGATTCAAACTTGTAATAGGGAATTTATTAATTTTATAGAGTCGAATTATGAGAGTTGGATGCAATCCAATCATCGCCCAACACTTTCAGTAGATATTGTTCCAAAGTATGTCAAACCCATTATGGATAGAGGTGAAAAAGTTTGTTTATTGGTGGTTGATTGTATGCGCCATGATCATTTTAAATCTATGATGGTATTATTAGAGCCATTTTTTAATATCAAATTAGATTATAAATTATCTTTACTTCCAACGGCAACGCCCTATTCGAGAAATGCGATATTTTGTGGGCTGTTTCCGGATGAAATGGTAAAAAAATATCCCAAGCAAAGTGATGATATGAAAAATGATTCTCCTAGTTTGAACCAGCATGAAAAACAATTCTTAATTGATCAATTGAATAATATGGGCTTGGGGGATAAGCGGGTTCATTACCATAAAATATGGGCTGTAGAGGAAGGAAGAAAATTCCACAACAGAATTAAGGATTACCTTCAACAAGACATTTTAGCTTTGGTTGTAAATTTTGTAGATATTCTTGCACACAAAAGTTCCCAAATGGATGTACTGAAGGAAATGGTTCCGGACGAGTCTGGATATAGAACAGCCGTAAGGTCATGGTTAAATCATTCTTGGTTACTTCAGGTGTTGAAAAAATTAAGCGAAAATAATTTCACGGTTATTTT
>CAZCHA010000137.1:0-4264 GCA_964498175.1 uncultured bacterium | reverse complement strand
AGTGTTTTATATTGATGAGAATTGGACATCTCATTTTCCTCCACATACAGAAATTTCTTTTCTACTTCATAAGTAAAATTCTGCTCATGCCCATGCCATTCTTGTGATAAAGACGGATAAATCTCTGCTGTCATCTCCGCAATGGTCGATTTACCCCTTCCTCTAGGCCCAACCAGAATTATAGTGGGCAGCTTTCTGTAGTTTGTATACACATAGAGCGCCAGCCATTCCTTAAAGAACTGGGCATATTGACCAAACCGGTCGTGAATAAATGAAGCAACAAATTCACTATCTTTTAATTTCACAGGAAGAGCATCATATCTTACCTGAACCACCCCTTTATTTTTATTTACTTCATACGAAGGTGCTTCAATGTCTACATCACCGATATAATCCACGCGGACAAGATGGGGAATGTGTTTGTTTTTTACTAAATGGTTTAGCGATCGATTTTTACTGTCTTGATCCAGATTGGAATCGGTGAGAATATTAAATTTTTTCTGGGTAATCTTCTCCATGAAAAAATCGCCCCCAATAATACCAAACTCATAAACATCCTTCCCGTAAGACCAGAAATTCTTACACTTCTTATACCAATAATTTTCATCGTCCTGTTCCCTTCAGGTCCAATCGCAAGAAGAGCAGTGGCAGTAATGATTTCCATCTTCATGCAAGTCGATAAACGCAGAAGGGTTATTATCATCATGATCGGGATGGGGACATTTGCAGGGAGATTTTTCTTTAATTTCGTTTAGTAAAACCGTTTTACCGCTGGCCAGTTCAATCTTTAGATCGGAGACTAGATGAAAATCGATCAAACTTAAAATCCCATTCGTATCGATATGTTGTCCTTGCGTATCTATCTCTACCACGCTATCGTCCGGGCTCCCCATAAAAAACCTAGCCAGGTCCTTCACTGATGGATCACTGTCCGAAAAGTATTTTTTATGGTAGTACTGGGTGATCTTTCTGTGTTGGTTTTTATCTGTAATTATCCTTTCATAGAAGATCAATACATGGAATTTGTGTAGTTCAGGAGAGTGGCTCTTGCTGGAAACAAGGATATATTTTAGTCCGCTTTGTTTTAATCGCTGCTTTGCCCCGTCGATAGTAAGCGTACCATCATAATCAATCATAATACCAGAAGCAGATTCCCAATAATCACCCTTTCTGTATTGAGAGTATTCTTCACCTGTCCTTGATTCTTTGTCTTGCCAGTGATTCAGCGAGAAGTTTGTTGTTTTAAGTAAGGTTGGCAGGTTGTCTATATTTGAAATAACCGTTTTAAAATGGACACTGTTGTTGCCTTTCCATTCACGGTTTTCAGTGATTGATAATTTTACTGTTTGTGGGTCATCCTGTTTATCTTGAATTAAAATTGAATTGTTCATAATTATTATTTGATTTTGAATTTGTATTTGAATGGATGATGGATTTTAGGTTTTTCAAGCTCTGTCCGTATTCAACCGGGTTCACGCTTGCCTGCATTGAGTAATAATCCCCTATTAAGCCATCAACTTCTTTATTGTAGTCAAAAATGAAGGTGGTTGTTTTTCCTGTTTTATATCAGGATTTCAGTTGATTCCCTGTGGCTAGGAGATATCCGCTTAAATAAAAGTCACGGGACTCAAAATTGTTAGAATAAGATTTTTCCATTTGTATTACCTGTGGTTAGTTGGATTAAAATATAATTGCCCTGACGGGCCGGAAGGATTGTTCAGGGCATATGTATTTGAATTTTATAATTCATATTTTTATTATAAGGGCTAACTGGACCAGAGTCAAATTTTTTCTTATAAAAACTCAAATATATTCTAGCATGGCAGATAACTTTTTCATTTTTTTCAGAAATAATTTGACTCTTCCAACCATTTTAGTCTATAGTAAAGTATAGACATGAATTTTATTAAAAATAATCTAACCAAAAAAACTTGCATGAAAATAAAATGTAAAAAAATGACGTCGTCAGAAAAAATATTGGCAAATCAATTGATTGAAAAATTCGCCATCGATTACCCCCGGCTTAATTATTTCCACTACGAGATAACAGTTTTAGAAAAAACGAACGATAAATGGATCGGTGATACATGGACAGAAAGAACCCGTACCCGAAGCATTGCCCATATCACCCTCGAGAGACCGATTATTGAAAAGGTTTTTCACCATGAATTAATGCATGTTCACCTTGATACTATTTTTAGACCGAGTTTTTTTCGAATCCAGCCGTCGTTCAACTTTGATGATTGCAAAATCAATAAAAGAACAATGTACGATATTGCTAATTTATATTGCCTTTTTGAGGAATGGTTTGTTGAACTCTATACGTTTGAACATTTGTATTTAAATAGAGATGACAAAGCCTATATTGAATTGTTTCTTGGCAACTCCTACGAAAACTATTTTAGACAAATGGATTACAAGATCGATAAACTGCCCGATCAGGATTATAACGATCTTTCAACGCTTTTATTAGATGTGATTGAAGATGAACGGCGCAATATAATAGGGTTGTTTAAGCATGCCGTAATAAACGATCATAATAAAACACCGGATCAATTTATTCCAAAGAAGGTCAGCGGGATAAAAAATGAACTAATTGAAATTCTGCAAAAATATCGGGATTTAACCAAATTTGAACTAGGCGATCCCCCATCATTTTCGAGGGATAATGAATCAACAAATTATGTTATTTCCCTGTTTTCAGAGTTTATTAATCTTATTGGTAGCCACCAGTCCGGCCAAACAGAACCCCTGACAATTGTTAAGGCGGAAAAGATGGGCAATAATCAAATAATTTTTACTAAACAGTTCGGATCAGCCATTTCAGATTTTGACGATGGAATGGCTGCAGTAGATGCCCAAGTTGAGTCTATAATTTCAAAAATCGAGACTCACAAAATGAAGGGAATAACAGATCAAACCCAAATGATGAATTTAATTGTAGATGAATTCATTCCTTTGGTGGGAAATAATGCTTTTGAGCAACTTGAGTATATTATAAATAATTTAATTAACGAGTATCGGTAAAGTATGGGTAACCTATTTCAATAGACTGACAACCTTTTTCTTGTGTTCAGGGCTCAAATGAGAATACTTCTCCGTCATCTCTATCTTAGAGTGGCCCAAGAGTTCCTTCACATCGTAAATATTCGCACCCTTCATCACCAAATGACTGGCAAATGTATGTCTGAATTTGTGCACGTCCCCAGTAAGCTTTAATTCTTTCAACGCTCTTTTTAAAACATTGTATGGTGTATTAGGATGGACCTGGTTTCCTTTCTCTGATATGAAGATATACTTTGAATTTTTGTGTTTTTGGTTTTTCAGAATATTGGTTGCCTGTTGATTAAGGGGCATGTGTCTCAATTTACCAGTTTTGGTTTTCCAATCACTGTTAGATACAATTCTAATATTAGGAGACTTATCCTTTATGTTTACTTTATCCCACGTAAGGTTTATGGCTTCACCTTTTCTTAAACCCGTATAATACAAAAATCGAAAAAATGGAACCCAATATGGGGTAATTTCATTCCATAGATCTTGTAATTCGGATTCGGAAAAATATTCAGGTAAATCCTTCTGTTGTACTGGCAATTTTCTTACATCAACGGTTGGATTGTCTATCCTGTACTTCTGTTTGATAGCATATATGAAAAGAGAGCTAATGAGTTGAATCATTCGATTGATTGTTACTGCCTCCCACTGTTGATCTGCCTTACCATCAGCTATATAATCAACACATTCTTTAATGTGGCGAGATTCTATTAATGAAATATTCATTGAGGCTTTAGGAAAAAAGGTGTTGATAAAATCCTTAAAAGGAATAAAATGATTGGTGTAACGATTACGAGTTTTTGGCCTAATATAATTACGTTTCTCTTCAATGAAATCCTTAACTAAATCATCTAGCGTAATTACTTTGGTTTGTTTTGTCAAAATATCATAATTGCCAAGCGTTAACTCATGCTGGATCTTTGTTTTTATAGATTCTGCGTCACGCTTATTTTTTCCAACCGCCTGTCGGTATCTATCCCCATTGATGGTGTAATCAACCAAATACGAGTGTCCTTTTTTGAGTTTTCTTTTACGGAGATTTACAATTGGGATAGCCATTCAACTACCAATTTTTTTAAAATTAGGCACATTTTAGGCACATATACAATTTAAAATATCACTATCTTACGTAATATATGAAGATAAAGAATTCTGGTGGAGGCGGGGAGAATCGAACTCCCGTCCGAAACAGAGGGATGGCAGACGTCTA
>CAZCHA010000136.1:0-4270 GCA_964498175.1 uncultured bacterium | reverse complement strand
CAATACCAGAAATTGCACTCCGAACAACCTTGATCGTTGGCTATCCCGGTGAAACGGAAGATGATTTCAATTCGCTCCGGAATTTGGTAGAAGAAATCAAATTTGATCGACTTGGTATTTTTACATATTCAGAAGAAGAAGGAACAGGAGCCGCTGACTTGGATGATAATATTCCTAGACAAGTAAAGGACGACCGGAAAAATCTAATCCAGGAAATTCAGCATGAAATTAGTTTAGATCGCAACGAATCATTTGTTGGCAAAACACTTAAGGTTTTAGTGGATCAAGAAGGTGAAAATGTAAGTGTGGGTAGAACGGAATTTGATTCGCCAGAGATTGATAATATTGTGCATATCCAGGGTAAAGTTGAGAAAGGTACTTTTGTCAATATAAAAATCGAAAGTGCCAATGAATATGAGTTGATTGGAAGTCTAATTTAATGTTTACTATCATTCCAGATCATTAGGAAAGATTAACTCTGTCTTTGTGAGATAAACGAAGCAATATCGTATTATTTTCCCAATTCTATTTCTATAAACAAGAATATTTTGTTACTCAGCTTATCGTAATGACGATGGTGTTTGTTGATTTTGATTTTTAAAGGTAAACATTAACTCTTGATTGTGTCCATGTGAGCGAAGAATTTTCCCTGATTAAATAAATCATCATATCAGTTAAAGTTGCAAGATTCATTACACACTTAAAGTCGAATTATGAATAACTTCTTTTCCTTAAAATAGATCATTTTTTGAACGCGTTTTTATTGATAGTCCCCATCTACACACTCCTGTTAAATTCAGGGTAGGATGAATCAAATTCCTAAATGGATCCTATTAGCCTGCAGCTTCTTATTTTTCAATTCCTGCGAAGAAAAGGAGAAAGAAGTTCTCGACCTGTCGGTAGATGAATCTTGGCATGAACTTGAATCAGCTCCGGTGGCTGTGGATACACTCCTGAAGCATGACGACCTATTTTATGTGAATGAACAGAAGGGCTGGCTGGTTACACGAAACGGGCATATTTACAATACAGAGAACGGCGGCGAATCCTGGGACCTTCAATATACAGACAGTGCATATTGGCGCTGTGTGGGCTTTGCGGATGAAAATAATGGTTGGGCCGGGAACAAGTTGGGTGATGCGGGAAACCTGCTGTATCGCACCCGGGATGGGGGTCAAACTTGGTCCATCGTGGACAATATTCCAGAACCTGTTCCAGCCGGGCTTTGTGGAATTAATGTTTACAGTCCTGATATTGTTAACGCCTGTGGGCGGATTTTTGGTCCCGGTGTGTTTATCCGCAGCGAAGATGGAGGCGATACTTGGACTTCACTGGACTTAACCTATAAAGCAGACATGCTCATTGATATTTATTTCTGGGATGAGATGCACGGTATAATTGTGGGCGGAACCGATGGCGGGTTTGTGGATTCAAAAGCCATCATTTTACGGACAGGGAATGGGGGGAATACCTGGGAAACGATTTACCTTGGTGAGCGAAATACGGAGTGGTGCTGGAAAATCTCCTTTCCAACACCAGACATTGGATATGTTTCCATCCAAAACGGCCGAGATGAATGCAGTGACGAATATTTCCTAAAAACCACTGACGGGGGTGATACTTGGGAGGAACATGTCTTTTTTACCAAAGCGGATTGCGAAAAATGGGAATGGATATATTCTGGGCAGGCCATTGGATTCTTAGATGCGAAAACCGGGTGGATCGGTAGTTATTACCATTTGCCAACAATGATAACGGTGGATGGTGGCGAAACATGGCACGAATCCGATTTCGGATACCATGTGAACAGAATCAGATTTTTATCTGACAACCTTGGATATGCTTCGGGTGAAACAGTGTATAAATTTGAACTTGGAGAGTGATAATATTGTTCATATCTAAGGTAAAGTTGACAAAGGTAATTATCGTGAAAATTGAAAGCGCCAATGAGTATGAACTTATTAGGTTAATTATTTAATAATAATTAAACCAATTCCCAAATTATAATTTAATCTGTCCCGGCGACCTGTAAAATTTCCCTAGTGTATTTGTTCTGGATAAAGGCAACTACTGCTAGGTTTGCCGGATCCCATTCAACTTGTGACCACGTTGTCTCATAATTATTCTGCGGCCAGTTGCTGGGCATTTCCCAGGAATAGCTTTTTACTACTTCTTCATTTCCCAATGATAATAGTTCGCCGCTTAGTCCTTCATTGATCCAGCCCAGGAAAACATCCTGGTGGTGTGGCTCCCCATTGGATCCAGTATAGTCAACATTGTCCATGGTTGCTGCGATAAATAGGCAGAGGGAATCGCTTGATGTCATATCAAGACTGCTGGAAATAGAAATCCTGACTGTAATATCCATCCCATCTATATTGGTGCCGTCTAGGCTCAATAGCAGAGGAGTACTTTCTGCCATAGGTGTAACAGCCATATCAGGGTTAACTGAACTCCAGTATCCATTCGTAAATGTTGTGGGGACGCCAGATATATTGTACCAGCTACCTTCTTCAAAGCGGACATAGCAAAAATCATCTTCTCCCGTTAATGAAGTGCCACGATGGAATTCGTACATGGGATCGCCCCTGGAAGGAGAGTAGGTATGGTAGTTCACCAAAAACCATTTATTGGTTATTGCACTTCCAACATAATTTTCATGCCCGCTGTCAAAATAGCTTAGTAGGAGTGCATCTTTCTCAGGGCAATAGGGGCATTTTGTTGATCCCACAAATTCGGTCAAAACATTCTTGGTTACATCGGTGCTTAATCCATCGCCAACTGATGTCCATTCAGTGTAGTAGGTACTATCTCCTTTATCTTTTTTGTCACCACATGAGAAAGTGAAAATTGATAGAATAAGTAAAAGATAAATGTTAATATTTTTTGTCTTCATGATATAATTCCAATTAAAAACATTCTTTTGATTAAATTTCGCCTACGACAAACTAAAACATCTATTCGATTCATATGGCCAAAAATATTGTTTTAATCTTTTCCATTCTTTTTTACCATATTTCCTGTTCTGACGAGGAAGCAGATCCCCATTCCGACTTTCCTGAAATTGACATTCCTGACTATTACGGTACATACCTTTATGATGATGAAGATTGTAGTGGTTCTGATATACAATATGCAACGCTTAATGAGAATGGAATTACGTTTTTTGATTTTCTTGGTGATAATTGTGATGATACAGTGAAGTGTTACTCCAAAGATATCTATGAATTAACAGAAGTTACATCAGATACATTTTTGATTATCACCCATGAAGGAAGTAACATTACCAATGGTGAAGTATATCTTACAGGAGATAGTGTAATTACAGTTTCCTTCGACGGAATCACAGGATATGAAACATATACCTGGAATAAAATAAAAGATACTATTTATTCATTTACACCGCTTTGTGACCAAGAATATGGGTACACTAAGGATGCGGCTGACATGATGGTGTATGCCGTAAATGATGGCGGTGATTTACTATGGAAAAATTATATTCATGGTGGAATCTGGGATTTAGCATCATCTGTTACGCCTATGCATAGTGGGGGATTTATGGTCCTAGGAGCCTTTCATAGTGATGAGTACGGTGGATGCTGCTATACGGATGATTATGACCATAGAGATATTATTAAACTTGGTAATGATGGGACTATTGAATGGCAAAAAGAAATAGAAATTTCTAATTCTGGTTATTCTGAGTATAGGCTTGGCATTGGCACTTCACTTATTGAGACGTCCTTCAACGATTTGGTGTTTTTAACAGTTGGTGCACCTGGAAATAATAAACTAATGATTGTAATGATGGATTCTGAAGGTGAGATTATATGGACAAGAACATATTTTGATGAAGATCTCAACTATAGCTCTGGCCAGGCAGAAATATTAGAAACAGACGATGGAGATTTGGCTTTGGCCGCTTACAGTTGGCCCTCCGGTCTTATTGCCATCCTCGATTATGACTCAGGTGAAATTTTGGAAGAGAATGATTTGCCTTGCGGATATTGTAGAAAGATTATAAAAAGCGATGATGGCTTTGCCATTATCGGAACAGGTGGATCTGATAACTTTGTTTCTCTTGTGAAAGTAGATGAAAGTGGAAGCTTAATTTGGTCACAAGTGTATGATGATCCCAGTTTGTGGGAACCACTTGATTTAATCCAAACGGAAGATGACGGCTTTTTAATATTTGGATATTCTCAACCTGCGCCATATGCAACATTAGTTAAAACGGATGATGAAGGTAATGAAGAATGGAGAAAAAGAT
>CAZCHA010000135.1:0-4349 GCA_964498175.1 uncultured bacterium | reverse complement strand
TTAATACTATCTCTATGGCAGGCCCAACAACAGGTACAAATGGTGCCGATCCAATTGTAACCTTTGAAGAAAATGAATTTCTTATTTCGGGTCAATGGTATGCAATTGGTCCAATACAGATGGATCATTGGAATATAGTTGGTCATTTAGGTGATGATATAACAAACAAAATCGCGAAAAATGTTTTAACGAATCATGCTAATCAACTAAAAGAGCTGCCTCCTTTTTGAATGTGAAAAAAATATTATTAATAAGATAACTCTGGTGAACTTGCCAAATTTCTAATAGATTAAAAAAAAGATTGGCAACTGGTGATTGAAATAAACATCACTATTATTCTCTTTTTAACCAATCCATACTATTTGTAAACTACAAATATGAATTACGGCGAGTTACTTTCTTCATTTTTAATTGATCTCCAAAGTTTGTACCGGAAAAATGTTTCTATAAGTGGAGCATCATTCCCTCAAATCTTGGCTTTATCTATTATTCCTGATGATGGGATTGAAATGTCTGCATTATCAAAAAAAATTGGCATAGACAATAGCACTGCCACTCGACTTGTTATGGGCCTCGAAAAAAAAGGATGGGTAAAACGTCGCTCTGCAAATTATGATAAACGTGTCATTCAGGTTACTCTCACACCAGATGGAGATGAGATTCAGACACAACTAGAACAGCAATTTGATTCACTTGGTGTAGCTATAGAAAGAGAAGTAGATCCATTAGATCGGAATGAAATGATAGAATATGTATCTTCACTACACTGGATTTTATCAAAGTTGATTCTAAAAAATGATAAACTTGTATAATGCAACAGAATAATTTTACATTATCTATTGTAACTTGGTATAATAAACAAAAAAGATTTCTACCATTTAGAGATATAGATGACCCTTACAAAATTTGGTTATCTGAAATAATGCTGCAACAAACTCAAATGGAAACGGTAATTCCTTATTTCTTGAAATGGGTTAGTAAATATCCAACTATTACATCAGTGGCAAATGCCGATCAAGAATTATTATTAAAACTTTGGGAAGGGCTTGGTTATTATTCCCGGTGCCGGAATTTCCATAAAGCTACAAAGATAGTTGTTAGAAAATATGGCGGGGTTATTCCTGATAATTGGTCAGAATTTCGAGCATTGCCCGGTGTAGGAGATTATACAGCGGGCGCCGTTTTGTCTATTGCCTATAATCAACCTTATATTGCAATTGATGGAAATGTAAAGCGTGTGATTTCACGTTTCCTTGGATTAAAAAATTTATCAAGTAGAAATATGTCTCGAATAAAAAATTATTTGAAAAAGAATATTTTAACAAATAATCCTGGTGATTTCAATCAGGGTATAATGGAGTTGGGTGCTAAAATTTGTTCTCCTAAGAATCCGTATTGTGGAAAATGTCCTTTATCTTTTAACTGTAAAGCATTTGCCATGGGTGAGCCTGAATCGTACCCATTACCAATTATAAAGAAAAAACCGCCTCATTATCAAATTGTTGCTGGTCTAATTTGGCGAGAAGACAAATTTTATATCCAAAAACGCGGTGATGGTGGTATGCTTGCAGGTCTGTGGGAGTTCCCCGGAGGGAAAGTAGAAGATGGAGAATCACTCACTGATGCACTTCTTCGAGAGATCAAAGAAGAATGTGGGACCAAACCAAAAATTCTGAAAAAGATTGGCAAAATCAAACATGCCTACACCCATTTTTCCATCACGTTCCATGGATTCCACTGCGAAGAAAATGGCACGTCAATTCGTTGTCATCAAAATTCTAAATGGATTAAACCAAACCAAATAGGTAAATTTCCTTTTCCTAAAGCCAATCATAAACTTTTTTCAATTTTAGAAGAACAAGGTTGGAATGTTTAATACAATTATTTCAATTATCCTCTGGCCACTGTGGTTTATCTTCTTTGCAATTACGATGGTGTTATTTTTTATTTCATTTTTGATTTTACCCCGGAATATTCTCCATTATATCATTCGACCTATATGTTGGGCCTATTGTCTTTTGGCTGGACAATGGTTAAGTAAGGAAAATGATCCACCCAATCCGGATGGACAGCCCTATCTGTATATGTTCAATCATGAATCCATGTTTGATCAATTTATGATTGCAGCATTCATACCTCATTATATCACTGCTGTGGGAGCTATTGAACAATTCAAATACCCAATATGGGGTCATATTATGATTCAATATGGTATTATTCCCATCGTCCGAAAAAATATTAAAAAAGCGCTTAATAGTTTATCCAAAGCTGAAGATGCATTGAATAGTGGGATCTCTTTATTAATATCTCCTGAAGGGACGCGAACTTTAACAGGTGAAATGAGTCCCTTCAAAAAAGGTCCATTTCATTTAGCAAAAAATACAGGCGCAACAATTATCCCTGTTGGAATTATTGGCGCATTCAAAGCAAAGAGTAAGAATAATTGGACACTCACACCAGGTAAACTGATAACCCGATTTGGTGCTCCAATAGAGAAAAAAGACTTTGAAAATTTATCTGTAGAAGAAACTCGGGATCTCGTAAGGGATCGTATTCAATTATTAATCCAAGCATGAGGCCATCAATGAAACAACTATCGCTCATCCTTTTATCAGTTTTTATTTTAAATACAACACTAGTTGCCCAGCCCACAATTTCTTCGTCACCAACTGTTGAAGAGCGCTACGGAGACAGGATTGAATTATTGGGTGTCAAATTCACAGGACCACTAGTACTGTGTCAAATATTGATAGCCATTCTGATGGCAATCACATTTTTACAATCGGCCATTGATAAAATGATGGATCGCAAAGGGAATCTGGAATATTTCGAAGTACATTTTGCAAACTCACCATTGAAAGGCATTACTAGGCTATCTTTATCATTTTTAACTATTTTGGAATTAACAGGTGGACTTATGCTGGTCTATGGAATCTATTATGCATTTGCAGAACGAACCACTCTATGGATTTTTTATGGATTTGTGTGGTTGTCACTTACCATCATTGTTCTATTTACTGGACAGAGATTGGCGAAGGATTATGTTGGTGCCGCGGATCTGATCCCATACTTCATGTTAATCATGCTAGGTATAATGAGCATGTATTAAATGAAAAAAATCTGTCTCATAACGGGCGCTACGGACGGCATTGGAAAACAAATCGCTTTAGAATTAGCAAAACAAGGATATGTTTTGGGACTCGTAGGCAGGAACCATGATAAAGGGAAAAAAGTCATTTCAGAGATTGAGGAAGAAACAAAACTTGATTCCATTAAATTTTTCAAGGCGGATCTTGCCCTTATTCATCAGGTAAAATCTGTTGCCCGACAGATTCAAGATTCATACGATTCAATTGATGTACTGATAAACAATGCAGGTGCCTATTTTAACGAATTCAATCAAACAGAAGAAGGATTTGAAACCACGTTTGCGCTTAATCATTTGAATTATTTTGTTTTAACCCATGAATTGATGGAACTGATAAAAGTTGGGAGAGCGGGGCGTGTGGTGAATGTTGCTTCAATGGCACATAGAAATGCCAAATTGGATTTTCAAGATCTGCAAATGCTTGAGAATTACAGCGGTTGGCCATCATACTGCAGATCAAAATTGATGAATATAATGTTCACCTATGAATGTCATAGTCGGTATTCAGATTCCGGAGTGACCTTTAATAGTTTACACCCGGGTTTTGTGAATACAAGGTTTGGAGACAACAATTCAGGTTTCGCAAAACAATCCATTAATGTGGCCAAAGCATTGTTTGCAATTAATGTAGAGAAGGGCGCGAGAACCGGTGTGTATCTTGCATCTTCACCGGATTTGGAAAACGTCAGTGGTAAATTTTTTAACAAATGCAAACTTGCTAAATCTTCATCCTCTTCTATGGTTAAAAAAGATCAAGAGAAATTGTGGGCTGAAACAGAAGCCCTTTTAACAACACTTTAAAAAGGAAAAAAAATGTCTAACGCAATAGCATTAAAAACAATTCAATCCTTCAGAGATGATGTAAATAATAACGACAAAGTGAAGCTTGCTCGGAACGCTTCCATCCGAAGCGAAGTTATAGAACTCACCATGGATTGGGATCATTTTCGAAAAATTGATCACACTTTTTCAGAGGTGATTTCAGGAGAAATGCCTGCGACTAACCAGAAATCCAGTGGACGATGCTGGGGATTTGCTGGCTTAAATCTTTTCCGTATCTATCTAGGACGAAAACACAAATTGAAAGATTTTCAATTTTCACAGAGTTATTTCATGTTTTGGGATAAGCTGGAAAAATCAAATTATTTTTTAGAATCCATTTTAAAAACCACCAGTAAACCATGGAATTCCAGATTAATGA
>CAZCHA010000134.1:0-4351 GCA_964498175.1 uncultured bacterium | reverse complement strand
GGTGGTTCATTGGATTTTACTTTATTCTCGGGGTTTGGCTCAACTATTTCAACGTCTCTTGATATCCCGGTTTGTTTCGCATTCACAAAAGATGACTCTTCCCATTCTGTTAGAAGCGGATTAGTGATGCCGGCGGTTGGATTGAATTTGGGTGTTCAAGTTGGAAAACGCTGGGATCTTGTTTTATCAACGAAATATATTTTAGGAATTGATGTTGGTGATTGGACTTATTCAGTGAAAACAGGTGAAAAAGATGATAATGGAAATGATAAAACCAGGCAAGAAAAAGCAGTTTGGGACGGTGTTGAACCTAATATAGATGCTGAAGGATTAATCTTTTCAGTTTCTTTGAGACGTTATTGGTTTTAAAAATAAATCGTAAATATTTAATGACTTTATTACATTTTATTGGGGTGGTTCGTAAAAAGCTAACAGATTCCCATCCAAATCTGAAAACGCCGCCCAGTGCCCAACAGATTCATTCACGAACGATCTGGGAAAAACCACTTCTCCCCCGGCTTCTTCTACACGTTTCAAGTAGGGATTAATTCCGGTACTCCCATCAAAATAAAGCATGATGCCGCTATGTTCCGGTGCTTCGTATTCTTCATCTTCTACTAAAGCACCATTCACACCTTCATCAGGAATAATGCCCATAGGTGGATATCCTTCCATATCTTCTTTGCGGATATTTGTTTGTAAAACGTGGTCATAGAATTTTTTGGCTTTGTCCAAGTCAGCTACATTGATCTCAAACCAAATAATTGTATTTTTCATATCTAAAATGGACTAATGAGCGTCATTTGAAAATAGGGTTTGGGTCCCACGTCTATAACATCTCCTTCCTCCATCTCTGCCAGTTTTTCCAAATCATTGCCCCATTTTCTAGGTGATTGGGCCCAGCCATAACTAAAAATAAACAAAGGCAATTTTGCCAAGGATAATGCAAACCGGAATTCTAAACCAGTTGTTATAATCAGGTCTTCCTGATTTCCGTCATTATTCCAGGCATTTCCAAAATCGGAAATAAGAGCAACTGTTGGATTACCCAATTGAATTATCTTTAATATTTCAACAAATTGAAACGGTGCTGCAGGGGCTCGCAATTCAACCGTTCCCATAAATGCCTGTTCTCCATATCTTGCTCCGGAAAAACCACGAGGGCTCATATATTCACGTCCTGGGACAAAGCTTCCTGCGATGTAATAATTAGGGATATCAAAAATTCCCAATGTATCTTGTGCAAGTGGTTTGCCAGATAATTTTTCATAACGACCGCGAGCATAGAAAGATAAGGGGCCTGCTTTTTGATGGGTGAATAAATCTATTTCTGTCTTATTATAATCCTTATCGCCCCAAATGGCTGACGTTACCATATCATGATTCACACTAAATCCATAGCCATGGTTCGGGGCAAACATATTCCGCCTGTGAATTCGTTGATTTTTAAATATGTAATTCAGTGATAGCATCCCTTCCTTTCCACTTTCAGGTGTGTGAAATACATCTGAAGAATCTTCGAATGGTTCTCCCGTCTGATCGAATGCCTGTCTATCCATTAGCCCCAATGCAATACCGATAGAATGATTTGCTGCTCTGGAATTACCAAAGTTATAAGGCATCATCCACCAAAGAGATGTTCCATTAAATAATTCAAGGAGAGGCACCTGATCCCGATTATAGAACTGGAATGTGAAAAACAAATCTTTGTAATAATTCACTCCCCAAGATCCGCCGAAAGGGAACCCCGTATTATTAATATATTGGATTAAAGTTCCAAATAAGGAATCATAGTCCGTAATAAATAGTCCGCCTAACACATGCCGGCCCATGCCATCTGTAAATGCTGTTTCTAAAAACAGGCTTTGGGCGTCTGGTATTACTACTGTTCCCAAATGGGATATATGTTTATAAAATTTATAGGGTGTTTCACTATGAATTTTAACATCCAATTTAGAATTAATATTCTCCAGAGGATGATCCGGCGCCTTTGTTCGCCATGAAGAAAATGCAGGATTCATTTTCACTTCCCTTTTGTCGGCTAACCGGGAAGGATCAATATCCACCACACGAGAAGAGTCTGTTGTTCTCAATGTCAGGGCGATGATGCTGGAAGTTTCATGGTTCCAGTTTGCACCAATGACAACGTCTCCAATATCTGTATTCTGGATTGTTTCACCGGTTTCAAGATCGTGGGTGTATAGATTAGGTGTGTAATCATAAAGACCTGTATAAGATATTTTTTTCCCATCCGGGTGCCAAATCGGAGCAAAATCTCCTTCATGGCTATCTGTAATCTGGCTGACACGTCCTGTTTCAAGATCCATAATATGAAGATCCATCAATCCATCAGGATCCGATTGAGCAAAGGCAATGGCCTGCCCATCTGGGCGCCACATGGGTGTAATAATCTGGGTGTCTCCTTGATTCAGTGTTAAAGGTTTAATATCGCTACCGTCCGCATTCATGGTATAAAGTTGGGTTGTTGAGTTCTCGTGGGCGACAAAAACTATTTTGCTGCCATCAGGGGAGTATTGGGGATAATTCGCACGCATGTGTGCGGTAAGTAATCTCTTTTTCTTAGATTCAATATCTAATTTCCAAATTCCAAACTGGAGGGATTGGTGTTGACCAAATCTGTATTTAGGATATAGGATGGATTGTCCATCCGGGGCAACATCCAGGTTTTGTATCATTTCACCAAATATGCCATGGTCATATTCTTTTATTTTCCATTTGGGTTTTACTTTTTTTGGTTTTTCACCTTTTTTTTCTGCTTTTTCGATTCTCTTTTTCCATTCTTTATTTTCCTTGGCAGTGTCTCGTGTGGCCACCACCAAAGATAGGTCTCCCTGACCTTTTGAAAGTTGCCCAACCATAGCCACTTGCAATGAATCATTGAAATAATCAAATGCTGCCATTCTTTTCAAAGGTAGTTTGTGTACTCTACCTACATCTTCTACCCGTTCTTTTTGGGCGCGCTGACCAAAGAAAAATGTATTCATGTGCCTGCGCCAATCTTCATTGAATTGTTTCAGTTTTATGCCGGTATGTTTCTTAAAGGATTTTTTAAAATCCAGTAATTTTGCATTATTCCGATCACTTAGAATTTTAACAATTGTGGAATCCCCAAAACGGTCGGCAAGATAGAGGCTTTTAGAAAAACCATCATTATGGGGATCTCGAATCTTGTGTACCGTATTTCCAATCACATGTCCCTTGTGAGAAATATCAAATCGAAAGGGCCTCCATTTTTCTGTATAATATTCCGCGAGTCCTTCAACGACCCAACCGGGGACACCAGCATAAATTGTATTCATAGGTTCCCATAGCCATGTTTTGACCGTATTGTAATAAACAAGATGCTGTAATTCGTGAGCGATGATTGTTTGCATCCATTTTTCGTCGCCCGTCCATAAGGCCATATCATTCTGGTCAACCCACATGATTATATAATTACCAGATGTTGCAAAAGCATTAGCAATTTCATCTTCTGTTGTAAATGCAATATCCAACCTGCGGAGTGTATCCAGACCCATTTGTTCCATTAATATGGGGCGTACCTGTTCAGCAATGGATGCACCCTGTACCGCAATATCTCGGATGCCCTCGTGATAATGAACATCAAAATGATCCGTTTCTATGGTGTGCCAATATAATTCAGGGTGTGTCCTACCGCTCATCATCCAGGCACCAGTTGCCTGAAGTAAACTTGTTGCCAAGATAAACACGGTTGTAAAATATTTCATAAAATAACCTTTTCTTTTTGCATAATACCTAATTGCGTCAGGTCTTCAATTAATTGTTCTGTAGAAAAATATTGGATGCCTGTAAATCCAACTTCAGTTGCAGCATCAATATTTTCGGCTATATCATCAACAAATATGGAATTAGCAGGTTCTGTATCAGCGAGTTCGGCTGCAGTTAAATAAATCTCTTTATGTGGTTTACGTAATCCTACATTAAAAGAATATACAGCCCCGGACACTAAATTTGGAAATGTATACCGCTTTTCAATCTCATCTCTAATATGTTTTGCATTGGTGTTTGACAATAACCAAATAGAATAATTGTCTGATAATTCCTTCAGGATCTTTACGGTCTCTTTTTCATCGCCCAATAATAATTTCCAAGCGTGCCAAAAGTCCGACTCTTTCAGACAGCATGGCTGGGGTAAAGATTCCTTGATGGCCAGAAACCATTCTTTATTTGTGAGATTCCCTTTTTCGTATTGATCATGAGCTTCCATTGGAAAACATTTACGAACATCTTCCACAGATACATCCGTACAATCGCTTAAATATTGTAGCGTTCTTTCCGGATGGATATTTATCAGAACACCACCAATATC
>CAZCHA010000133.1:0-4430 GCA_964498175.1 uncultured bacterium | reverse complement strand
GAGCTTTGCCTTGGAGCAAGTAGCCAATAGCTCGGTCGTTCATGGGGTTGGTTGGAAAAGGATTATCCCCGATCTTTCCGGCTGTCGAATAGTGGAAAAGGTTGGGGTTAATTGGACTTTTCTCTTTAATCTCTTCAGAAAAAAGATTGGAGATGGTAAATATGGCAGCAATAATCCGAAGATAAGAAACCATTTCAGGAATCAATTTAAAAGGTCTCGAACAGTATCTAAACTAATGTTCCCACCACAAATGACCACACCTACACGCTTTCCTAATAAATTGTCTTTCTTTTTTAATAATGTTGCTATAGCTGTTCCAGCCGCACCTTCCAATAACTGGTGTTCTTTATCCATATAAGTGATCATTGCATCCTTGATTTCTTCTTCTGTGACTAGTACAGTTTCATCGATCATATCGCAACAGATTGGAAAAGTGATAGAGTTTTCTTCTACACCGCCAGCAGTCCCATCTGATAATGTAGGTTTGGACGATAAATCCAAAACTTTACCTGCTTTTATGGAATGGATCATTACTGCAGAATTTTCTGGTGAACATCCAACTACATGAATATGGGGCCAAATTGATTTTAAAAAACCTGCAGTCCCGCCAATAAGACCTCCACCGCCTACAGATATAATGACCGCATCTAGGCCACCACATTGTGACTCTATCTCTGCTCCTATAGTTCCCTGACCGGCTATAACATATGGATCATTATAAGGTGATACATAAGTTTTGCCTGTTGAAATAGAAATTTCCCGTGCCTTTGCTTCCGCTTTAATACAATCATCTCCGTGAAATTCTATTTTGGCGCCAAATTGTTTCATATTCTCTAGCTTCGCTGGTGATGCATCATCTGGAACAAAGATTGTACATTTGATTCCTACTTGTCCAGCGGCATAAGCCACTGCAGCACCGTGGTTGCCTGTGGACGCAGAAACAACACCTTTATGCTTTTCATGATCTTCCAGAGAGAGAACTTTATTAATAGCTCCACGAGCCTTGAAGGATCCAGTTACTTGGATGCTCTCTAGTTTAAATCGAACATCTGCTCCAGTCAGATCTGAGAATGCTTTTGAATGAACAAATGGAGTTTTTCGAATAAAAGGTTGTATTTGGGTTGCTGCAGATTGGATAGATTTAGGGAATGTCATTTTCAAATCTTGTCGTCTTGTAAAATTTAAAAAGAATATTCCATATTTGCCCGGGCAATCACTGTATTTTTCTTTAAGCCGCCAGTTTTTTTGGATCTGTATTCTCCATGGATTTTCATACTAAATTGATCCAATAGTTTCCATTTTATTCCACTTTTAAAACCTATCCACGACATATCGACTAAACCAGCTCCTTGCGCATAGTTTAAGCCTACTTTTCCTAAGAGTTTATTTTTAAAAAAAGGATATTCAGTATCAAAGTTAGTGGTTAAAAAATCTTGAATTCCCCGTTCACCAGGGCCAATACTTAATTCGCTGGAATTGATGGTCAAATTTAAAGTTGTTTTTAACTGGAAATTATATCGCGTTGATAATGTTAAGTTCATAACATTGGTAGACATGGCAGGATCAACAAAATTTGTATCCCGATCGGTGAATTTGTCTGTTTTATTCACATTAACATATGTGCCACTTAATGCATGAGACCCACCAAAGTCAAAACGGTGGCTTATATTCACCATCATATTGTTGGTATGTGTATTCTCACGATTATCTGTAAATGTTGAGTCTGTTAATGGAATGAGTTTATTTATCCCATTATCCCTGTCAATAGACCGATAAGTGAAATTGAGCGTAGGTAACCCTGGACCGGGTAGTGCATTTATACCCAATGATATTGTATTTTGTGTTTTTAAATTTTCTACTGTAGTTAAAATATCATCATCCTGATGTTTATAGCCCAAAGTTAGCATCAATCGATTTTGGAGAAGTTTCAATTTATCAGAAACAGAAAACTCACGTTTATTTTTCACAAGGTATGGGTTGGCTAGAGAATTATATTCGGGACCAACTTGTGAATATTCCACCGCAAGGTAGTTCCCATAAAAATTTGTGACAGCTCGTCCACGATATGCCAATGATGGCATTGAGAAAATGGCATCTATTAATTCATCCGTCGTTGCGTCCGGATCTAGTGCATTAATATCAATTGGAACTAGCGGTGCTAAATTGGGGTTAATAATCAAAATATTTTCATAATCTGCAGGGTCTGGAAATTTTGATAGATCAAAACTTGAAAGTTTGTTATCTACCGAGTCATCGATCAAAGTGTCCAATTGAGCCAATGTTAAGGGTCCACCCCAAATATTATTATTGGTCATACTGAATGCCAATTCGCCATCTAACCTGAGTCGTTTATTAAATAATGATATCCCGACATCCGTCCCAATAACCAGGTTATCTTTTGGGCCATCCCCATTCCAATCTTTTCCCTCCAGAAATTGTGCATTTGTCCCCAATTCTCCAATGGTATAAACAAATCCAGAATCCAATTCAGTAACCAGCCCGGAGGCACTAGGAGAATATATAATGGTTGCATCATTAAGAATTGGAGTCACGCTAGATGTGTCATCTCTTGCTTTCAAAAAATTGAACCCCCACTGGAATTTTTCTCCACGACCTAAAGCCAATCTACTAGCCATTACGTTTTGTGCGAACGTATACCCGTTTCTACTTAATGAAAGGTATTTGGCTCCTTCATCATCCGTATCAATACTGTATGAATAGGCCTTTTTCAGATCACCTTCAATGGCACGATTAATTTCCCCTTGAACAAAATGGAAGTTAAACCAACTCCATTTAATATTTGCATTCAACCCCCTGATCCGTTTCCCATTCATTGTAAAGTGGGACAACCGTGGATTTGAATCACCTACATTAATTGTAGCATAATCTTTTAGGGCAATTTCAAACCCTAATATATTTCGTGGTTGATAAAGTGCTTGCTCCTGGGTGGTGAGTTTCACATTGGTTTTGAACTTCATCCATTTATAAGCAGAACCTTTAAAATTTACCAACACTTGACTAATGTTTAGTGTTTGATCATCAATTTGATCCATACTACTACTGGACCTTATACGACCAGAATATTTCAGATTAGATTCGTGCAATGTTGTTGTAAATGACCAAGTTTTCGGAACTCCCGTTCCAATGAAAAATTGAACTTGGTGAAGACCGGGATCTAATTTCTCCAAAAGACATGTTACCATATCATCATCCTTATAAGCCAAGTCTGAAATATCTTCACCATCCAATAGAAGCTGAATATTATTCGGGTTAATGCCTGTCATTCCAAAGGTTGATATTGCAATTAAAACATCACGGCCGGAGATCTCTGAGTTAGGTTCAGGGCTCATGATCAATACATCGGACTGAGATAAAAGAATGCTCGAAAATAAGACCAGAAAAATAATAATTTTTTTCATTATCGTTATTTTTCTATTGGAATCGAATAATGATTTCTTTGATGTTACCATCTTCATCTTCAACTTCGAAACGTAATTCTTGTGTTGGTATTTCAACATCCGCATCTTCAAATCCTGCCAGGTCATCGGTGGTTGTTTCGTGAACTTCCAGTGAACCTTCTGGTGTTGAAACAGCTGTTTCCCCATTTTCAACTTCTGTGGATTCTCCAGTGATAGTATTTGTCACTTCTATCAATCCTTCTAGCAATGTAAATGAATCTCCTATTCCAGGATTAGAGTCGATGGTCAATTCCGTGCCTTTTACCGAAGCGACGGATGTAGGTGTGGCAATTCTGAATTCATTTCCTTTTTGTGGAGATATACTTGCAGCGATTTTTCCATATTTTATATCCAAAGATTTATTGATTTGAGTGCCTGATCGTTTTCCAGATACGGTTAAATCAGAATTACCCAGCATTTTTACAACTGATTTATCGTCAAGATACATGATGGCTACAAATCCATTTTTTCCAGTTAATATTTTGTCTTTATCTTTAAGTGGAATGCCCGGTTTTAAGGGTTTATTAATAGAATTAGCCTCATCTATAACAGAAACCTTTCCATTTACTTTAATCACAAGAGCAATCTTGGATGAAGCAGTTGAAATCGAACATAAGGATAAACAAAGAATAAGAATTCGTTTCATTCTGAAACCTCCACAGAAATGATTTCCATAGGACGATAGGTTTCATTTCCATCTTCGTCTTCAATTGGAATACCCATAGACAGCAAAGCCTGGGCCACAGAGACATCAATAATCTCACCGTTCAAGGTAATGTTTCCATTGACGCTCATACCCGCTACTTGTCCACCAGCCCCAAAGATTCGGTCTGCTAAATCGTCACCAATCAAAGACCGCAGAACTATGCCTGCTGGATTGGTATCATCCGCTCCCGTACCATCGCTTTCTGAAGATGTAAAATCTTTTACCTTAAAAGACATTATATCGCTTAAAAGCTGCTCCGTACCAGA
>CAZCHA010000132.1:0-4434 GCA_964498175.1 uncultured bacterium | reverse complement strand
CAGCATTTTGTTTGCTGTTAACCAAAGTCCTGACTTCACGGCCCATGATATTATAAATCGTGATTCTTACTCGTGTGTCTTCAGGTAAATCATAGCTTAGTATTGTCTTTGGATTGAATGGATTTGGATAGGCCGGATAAAGGTTGAATTTTTTTGGAATCTGTGAAACACCAGCACTCAAATTATCATCGGTACTCAGATGTACAGGAATGGAAGTGACATCACCATTGGTTAAGACTAAAACATGACCAACATACGCTGTATCATTTTCCAAATCATCCGTAACGATGGTAATGCTGATTTGATCACTTTCCCCTGCTTCCAGCCAGTTATAAGAACCGGAGACTGCTAACCAATCCGGAAAAGGAATCAAATCTCCATCCCAATCTGCACCGGAAATGTTTCCATCGTGTCCATTTCCGCTGGCATCAGAAAGTGTTGTCCCACTCATAAGCTTGACTGGATAAAATGCTTCCAAATCATTCGCTCCTGAATAACCGTCATGATTGTAATTCAAATTGAAACTCTGGCCACCGGAATATAGGCTTTCTACATCTGTATTCGATAATGCAACAGATAAAATTCCCACTGCATCAATGGATCCGGAAAAATAATTAACATGATCCCGCATATCGGCACCAAGATATGTATGGATGTTACCATCCAGATTCACGAGTCCACCGGAACTGCTGGAAATTTCGGAACCATCCATGCACATCCTTCCGCCGTTAATGGTTTCATCCTGGACCAAAACGACATGATGCCAATTTCCATCATTGACCGATCCCGGCGATGAAACAGACCAACGGTATCCATCCGAATATGTCCAAAAATTTAATTGGCCATTTCCATTGACATTTAATTGATATTCACCGTTAAACCCGCCATTGCGTTGCTGGATAATCACTTCATTTATTCCTGTTGTTTTTATCCACAATGTGATGGAAAAATCTCCTGCACCGCTTAACAGATTTGCGCCAAGATCAACAAAATCATCTTCACCATCAAAGGATAAATAACCTTCACCATTCAATTCATAGTCTACATCTAGATCATAACTCAAGACAGACCCTTCATCCCCGGAATTTGAAATTTCTCGCTCAACAACCATGACAGTATCCAAAGGAAGGGTCAGTTCAATGACTGACGTATCAACGACTAATTGTGGGATAGCTGAATTATTGATAATAAAAAATGAATTATTTATATCGAAAAAGATATTATTCAAACTTTTCACCATGATTCTACAACCATCACTCGTAGGAACAACAGGTACAGTTATATCCTCATTCCCGTCATTGGTAGTTGCTGCATCCAAGACGATATCAAAATTTTCGCCACCATCAATAGAGAGATAAATTCCAACGATGGGACTATTGACTCCGCTAGCATTGTTTGTATTGGCTACAGCCCATGTGATAGTTTCGTTAGTACCTGTCTCCCATGTAACCGCATCAGCCTGCGATGTAACCCGAAACGGCCCTGCATCATCCACCACATTCAAAATTACATTATCATAACTGAAACCACCGGAAACCGGATCATTATCCCGTACCAGCAGACGCATATTTATTTCCCTGGCAGCAAAGGGCAATTTTTCAATATTTCCTGTCGAATAATTGTTGTCTAACAGGCTTGCCATTTGTGGAAAATATCGAACATTTCCATCCATTTTTGCACCCACGCTGCAAAATAGTGGACCGGTATCTTCCGGAAAGTCCGGCGGACTGAAGGCAACATCAGAAACATCATTCTGCTCCCAGGAATAGGTTAAGTTTTCGTCATTTTCATCTTCGGCACTTCCTTCCAGTACAAATGGCGTTTCCATCGGAATAGTGATTATATCAAGAGGCAGGTTTACTTCCGGTGGCAAATTATCAGTCGGAATTCTCGTAAAACCCCGTTGATATAGATATGAATTGCCGCCAAACATTTCCTGCTGATATTTGATGGCAATATCGATGGTATGTGATGAATATTGATCACCACCACTACCTGGGAGTGTATTACTCCGGGAACACATAATTGTACCGCCAAATGTACATCTCCAGCCACCTTCCGAAGTACAATTATGGGATGAACCTAAATTGTGGCCTATTTCATGATTAAAAATTTCGTAATATGGCAGATTCGCAGAAGTAGAGCCGGGTACATAGGCCAACCCACCGCCATACCCTACATTAAATACAGCTCCGTATTCCCAGTTCAGTAATCCAACAGGCGCATTATATCCACCAGTGCCAACAGTCTCATTGAGATGATTTAATACGAGGGGTAACTCGTCATACATATTATATTGGGTAAAATCTGCCGGCGTGGGATTGTCATCGGTATAAATCAATACATCACTTTCTTCAATCAACTCCAGGCGAAAACTCAATTCTCTAACCCAAAGGAGATTTATTTGATTCACCATTGCATTCATCCAGGTAAGACCCCCAAAAACATTGCCGCCTCCCACTTCATTATTAGCTTCAGCCGTTAAGATACCGGCAAATCGAAATGTAACCAATGTATCCCCGATTGAATAGCACGGTTCGGCCTCACCCACGCAGGATGGGAAGTTTCTTGTGTCTCTACTGCTTGTTCCTCCTTTTCTTTCTATTGCGTCATCATTTTCGCATTGTGTACAGTTGCGAGAAACAGGTGTTCCCATTTCTGTTTTGGAGATACGATATAAATCTATATCTTCTTCTATAAGATCAATAAAAATTTTGCCATCGCTTCCTAAAATCATTCCCTTGATTTTATCCTTGCTAACGGTCACACTCACCCGCTCGCTAGGATTTTCCAAACCGATGCCAGTGTATGTTTTTATCTCAGGGTATTTTTTAATTAAAGAAGGGGGCATCACCGGCGAATAAAACATCCGGAATTTTTTTAAGGAACCATTCAATGATGGCAGCGAGATTATGATATTAGAATTAGCATTTGGCTTCATGGGTGGACATTCGCTCAAAACCTGTAATATTTGGTCTGACCCTAAAACGACTTGGTCATTTTGAGATTGGCTCGCAAGTAGAATGGACAGGAGTGGTATTATTCTTAAGAATTTCATCAGATGTTAATGATTAAAATATTTTATGAAATAATTGCCCAAATCTACCCATCATCCAACAAACAAAAAACTGCTTGAGAAAAATACCATGGATCTCTCACAATCTCACTTCATTGGGAAAGTATGTCGTTAAATGGCAAATACCCGCGTTATATTAAACCCTAAATAAAGATTCTTATCTGCTATTGCCCCTGACGCATTTTCAATATAAGCACTTTCAAAAGATCCCTGGACATTGGTCACCATGATTTGGAAAACGTGTCCGCCAGTCTCAATATCACATCCTATACCCCATGATTGAACAAAAGTGGAGTCTCGTTCCCCAAATGGGAAAAATGTATCTGCATTCAAAGAAACACGTTTTGTGATTTTCATTCTTCCTCCTACTCCCATGGAATAGAGATCATGCTCATCCTCATGCTTTTTTACCAGATTATGGTGGACCCAGGTAGGCATTATTTGAAAAGATAAATTTTGATTGAATTTTCTAGCCATTAAAAATTGGGTATTATAGGTGAGTCGATTTACTAATTTATCCGAAAATTCATTTTCTCGTTTTAAAGTTTCGATTTCTATGTCCGCAAATAGAGCAATGGAAAACGGGAAAACATTACTCTGATTCATTAATTTGATTTTAGAGAAAATGTCATAATTCTTTTTTAAGCTGCTTCGTCCCGCACCAGTGGAAATGCGATCATTGATGCCATATTTTAAATCAAAGCGAATGGCAGCCTCATCCATCCCAAACAGGTCATATACTCCATTCTTCATTGAGCCAAACCGGTGCAGAATCATGAATTCAAGTGTTCTTGGTCGAGTCAATTCTATAGATTGTGAATTAACAATACGAGTTGCTTTAAACGTGGCTGTAACCGGAACAGGCGCGGCAGGTTCTTCATTTATAAGACCCAAAAGATCATCCTGGCCCATTAATGAAAAAATGACTCCAAAATAGAAAATAAAATATTTGTTCATTTTTTCTTCAAGTTAAGTTTAACAGTTACATCTACAATCTTGGCAATATTATCCCTTAAAATTTTGGGAATCTCAATTTCATAATCTGCAACAATTATATTGAATTTTGCACTCCCCCGAACCTGTCCATCTATCTTTGAGATCTTTCCCGTGTCTTTAATCTCTTGACTCACCCCATGAATATTCATCATTCCCGTCAATGTTACCTGCTGCGGTTCATTGGATAAGTTGATTGAATCCCAAGCATCGATATTGCCTTTAAAAGATGCATTGGGATATTTTTCTGATTCCATATAATTTTCATTGAAATGTTCCTGCATTAACCCATTTTTAAAAGTGAACCCGGGGATTGGAACTCGAAATGCTACTTCACCTGTTCCCATATCCAGGACACAGGTAAC
>CAZCHA010000131.1:0-4485 GCA_964498175.1 uncultured bacterium | reverse complement strand
ACAGCAGATATAGTCGAATGTGCGGTCCAGTCGCTGGGATTAAACGATGTTACAGAATTTAATCCAAATGTGAAGATTATTGATTATGCAGTACAGTCCGAAGATCGCCCCTTGATGAATTTAGTTGGAAAGGAATTTGTTGAAGAATTATCTACAAATAGCCCTGCACCTGGCGGGGGAAGTGTTTCAGCATTGGCCGGAGCCTTAGGCGCTGCATTATCATCTATGGTGGCTGCACTTTCCCATGAAAAAAAGGAACTATTAGATCTGAAACCGGAAATGAGTGAGATTGGGATAGAAGCACAAAATTTAAAAGATCGCTTATCCTTTTTGGTTGATGAAGATACAAATGCATTCAATAAGGTTATGGATGCCAATCGGTTGCCTGCAACAAATGACAAAGAACAATCAGCCAAAAATCAAGCTATTGAGATTGCAAACAAATATGCCATTGAAATTCCTATGGAGACGGCAAAAAAATGTTTTCGTGTAATTGAGTTAGCCGATATACTGGTGGAAAAAGGAAACCCTAATTCTGTTTCTGATGCGGGTGTTGCAGCGGAAGTTGCTTTGGCAGGCGTAAGTGGCGCATGTATGAATGTGCTGATAAATCTTACCAGTGTTGAAGATGATTCCTATTGTGACGATATGAGGAATAAAGTAGAAGACATGATGGAAAAGGCAGAATCTCTACAAAAGGTTGTATTTGAAAAAACAATGAATATCATAAATGATTAAAGCATTGTCAGAAGATCTTCGGAATAAAATTTCTGCCGGTGAAGTAGTGGAGCGGCCAGCATCGGTCGTTAAAGAATTAATTGAAAATAGTCTTGATGCCAATGCCACCGAAATTTCAATCGTGGTTGAAAAGGGTGGACATCAAACTATCCAAGTTCGGGATAATGGAAGTGGTATGTCTCCTGAACAATTGCCATCTTCTATTCTTCGATATCATACTAGTAAAATTGCAACATTGGATGATCTATTTTCTATCAATACGCTGGGGTTTCGTGGCGAAGCTTTGGCAAGTATTGCATCTGTGTCAGAAATGTCGATATTATCCAGTAATGGAAAAGGCGAAGGGGCGGAATTACCTATTATTGATGGGCATGCTGGAGAAATTCAACCTGCTGCAGAAATTGGTGGGACAGAGATAACGATCCGTAATCTATTTTATAATACACCGGCTCGTAAAAAATTCCTTAAAACTCCCCGGACAGAACTAAGAAAAATAGTAGATGTGGTGCGTCGATTTGGACTCGCCTTTCCGGAAGTCTCATTCAAACTGGTTTCAGATAACAGGGATATTTTTCATGTAAAAACTGAAAATTTGGAAGACCGAATTGATAATTTATTAGATCCTACTTATTCTAGAAATTTGCTTCCAATCAATTTAGTAAAAGGTGATTATGCCTTTTCCGGATTTGTAGGCAATTTGAATTTGGTCCGATCCAGACCGGGAGAACAATATCTTTTTTTAAATCGCAGATTTATTAAGGATCGATTGATGAATACTGCAGTTTATGGAGCCTATGAATCTTTGGTGAAACGGGGTGAGTATCCATTTTTTGTTATCAATCTTATTTTACCAACAGATCAAGTGGATGTGAATGTGCATCCCATGAAAACAGAAGTCAGGTTTAAAGATGAATGGCGTGTTTTTCATGTTTTAAAAGCAGGTGTGAATGATTCACTGCGGTCTGTTTTGGATACTGTTCCAGGATTTAATCAGTCTTTTGAACAAATATCACAATCCAATTCCGAGGATGCTCCATTTTTTGGACAAACATCTCGATCTCCGTCAGAAACGATCCCAACCAATCCGAACCAGGGGAACATGGATTTTACAGAGTCGAGAACACCGGGCCACCAGAACCTTGAACGAGCTAAAGATTATGCATCTCGATTAGCAGAATCACCTACAGGGGCAGTAGATACAATTTCAACCGAACATATTTGGCAGATCCATAAAAAATATATCGTTTCAGAAATCAATAGCGGATTGGTTATTATTGATCAACATGTGGCCCATGAACGCGTATTGTATGAAGAAGCGATCAAAGCATTTGAATCCACTTCCATGGCATCCCAAACCATGCTTTTTCCAGAAGTTTTAGAATTCTCTCCAGATGATTTTGACGGGATTTTAGACGTGCTACCTTACTTAGAAAAAATTGGATTCAGAATTAAGAAACAGGATGAGAGATCGGTCAGGATTGATGCTATCCCATCAGAAATGGCATTAGGGAATGAACGGGCTGTGATTCGTGAAATCCTGGATAATTTCCTAAAGGAGCAGAAACAGTACAGTTCATTCCAGGAAGGGTTGGCAGCCATGTTCGCTTGTAAGGCTGCCATCAAGGCTGGGGATGCACTTACGCGGGAAGAGATGCAGGAATTGGTGAATCGCTTGTTCGCTACAGAACATCCTTATTATTGTCCTCATGGGCGCCCCATCATTGTACAAATGTCTTTAGATGAATTAGATGGTCGTTTCGAACGGCACTAAAATTATTTAAACACTAAATGCACAGAGATTATAAAGATATATTAAATCTTAAAATACTTTCAATACTTCTTTTTTAAATCCTATCATTTTTTCACCAACTCATACCGTTTAATATATTCCTCTACCGGGAAATTTTGAATTAGACCTATAATTGTATCCAAAGGAATTTTGTCTAATTTTGTAAACCGGATGCAGGACTTGCCCATATTGGGTTTCACGCCCATTTTTTTGAAAGCCATTAATAGTGTTTTTTGTTGCTCAGGCACCATGTAACATCCCATCAAATAAATTGATATATAATTTTTTTGCGAAGCAATTGCTGCGATTCCCAGAGGTTGATTATTATAGGTGTCCGGATAGGTTTCTAAGGGAATTTCATAAGAAATCATACCCCAATTCATTGATTCTACATAACCGATTGGTAGGTTTTTTAAAATTTTACTTCGGATGGTAGAAATGATTTTTCGTCGATCTTCTGGAAGATCATTCAAGTAATCTTCAACATTGGCTACACTACTTTGGGCCATAATTATTTCACTCTCTTAATTGAATTTACTTTAACAGGTTTTACCAACATTTGCTCTTTTTCTGGCTTCGATTGAATTTGCCGGACGATATCCATTCCTGAAACCACTTTCCCGAATGCTGCAAATCCTTGTCCATCGGGATTTCGTTTTCCGCCAAAGTTCAGCTCTGGTTGATCATTAATACAAATAAAAATCTCTGAACTTGCGGTTCCCGGTTCAAGTCTGGCCATAGATAGGGTGCCATCTTCGTGCTTAATTCCGGTTTTGTTTGTCGTTTCATGATGGATAGGAGGGAGCTCCATGGGGTGTTTATCAATCTCAAGGCCGCCTTGGATCACTTCGATCTTAATTTTATTATCCGGTTGATTCCCCATGTGAACCACACGATAAAAATGAAGTTCTCCATATCGGACCTCATCTACATATTGTAAAAAATTGGCAACGGTGATGGGCGCTTTGTCTGGATAAAGTTCGATTTGGATTAATCCAAGATTGGTTTCCATGTTGATCATGATTGTTTTTCCGAGACAGATTGTAAGAATGGATAAATGAGTTATAATCTTTTTTAACATGGCCTGAAATTAATAATAGTGTGGGTAAGACATTCTTAAATTATAACATGCCAACTATCCAAGATATTGAAAATGCATACCAGCGGATTCGTCCTTTTATTCATCGTACGCCTGTCTTAACTAATGCCAGTTTGAATGAATCGTCCGGAGCCGAGTTATTCTTTAAATGTGAAAATTTTCAGAAAGCAGGTTCTTTCAAGATTCGAGGTGCCACCAATACTGTTTTGCAACTCACACAAGAAGAACTAGATCGTGGCATAGCTACAGCTTCATCAGGGAACCACGGAGCTGCTTTATCTATGGCAGTTAGGAATCGTGGTGGAAAAACCAAAGTGGTTATGCCAAACAATACATCCAAGATCAAAGTGGATAATGTAGAGCGGAATGGAGGAGAAATTGTTTGGTGCGAACCAGTCCAAAAGTCTCGCGAATCAGTATTAAAACAATTATTGGCTGAAACGGGTGCTGTTTTGGTTCACCCCTATAATGATGATCGAATTATTGCAGGACAGGGAACAGCAGCTTTGGAACTATTAGAAGATTACCCGGATTTGGATACAATCGTTTCACCTGTGAGTGGTGGTGGATTATTGAGCGGTACATTATGTTCATCAAAGGAAATGAAAAAGGGAATTCTTGTTTATGGTGCGGAACCGGAAGAAGCAGATGATGCCTATCGATCATTGGCGCAAGGTGAAATACAAGTCAACGAAACCACAAACACAATTTGCGATGGACTCCGTGCTCAGATTGGATCGGTTACCTTTCCCATAATTAAAGAAAAAGTGGATGGGATTATTACTGTAACTGAAAATGAGATTATTGATTCCATGCGCATGATTTGGGAACGGATGAAAATTATAGTTGAACCATCCAG
>CAZCHA010000130.1:0-4491 GCA_964498175.1 uncultured bacterium | reverse complement strand
ATCGACCCTTTAGAATAGAACGAATAACATAAATTCCATTTGGAATATTTTCAGGAGACCATATCATTTTTTGATTGGGTTGGAATACTGTGCCTGCGTAAACATTTGTGATAGATTTACCAGTTAAGGAAAATATATCCAACGTTAAGTATTCGCCTAGCGCTCCAGAAACCTCAATTGTTAAGGATGGATTAAAAGGATTTGGGTAGGCATTTTTTACATGGAATTCACTTGGTAAATCATCTGATCTATCAATTGTAACTGTGGCTTCATATTCTACGGCATCCGCAGCATTCATGATGCCATATCCATAAGAATTATCTGGATTGCTCGATTGTGATGCCGTCATCATGATTGCTTCGCGTACTTCCATAGCTGACCAATCCGGTTTCGCTTGACGAATCAAAGCAACTGCACCCCCAACCAACGGACATGCCAATGATGTACCACTCATTTGAGAATATGTAGTGGTTGAATTTGGATTAATGCACCAAGTGTAAGATCCACGAGCACAAACCTCAGGTTTAATCCTTCCGTCAAATGTAGGTCCGTGAGAACTAAAATTCGCAATTATACCATTTTCTTGAACAGCACCAACAGCGATCACTGAATCGGCATCTGCAGGGGCAATAATATAATACCAACTTTGATCATTCCCTTCATTCCCAGCAGCTGTAACACAAACCATCCCTAACCCAACTGCAATATCTATCCCAATAGTGGTAACTGCCGTATTTCCATCCATATCTTCATAGGTATACCAGTCTAAATAACCTAAAGATGTAGAAACCACATCAGCGCCATTGGCTTCGCCCCATTCTAAACCTGCAATATAATTATCTTCTTCCTGTTGAACTTCTTGGGTTACATCTTCTGTTTTGGCTAGGAGAAATTCCGCATCAAAAGCTACGCCCATGAATTCTCCAGGTGCGTAAGCTGCGATAGTAGATAAAACGGCAGTGCCATGATGATCCTGACTATTGCTATTCTCGTCCGATGTCTCATTAGCTGTTTCGCTATCGTTATTAATCACATCCCATTGGGCGATTACATTTATATTGGCTAAAGCATTGTGCGTCAGATCAAATCCTGTATCCATGACTAAAATAATAACACCTTCTCCAGTGTAGCCTGCATTATGCAATTCATGGACATTAATCTGCTCAATCTGAGCCAGGGCATTCCCATAATCAAAATCACGGGAATTGGGGATGGAATCATCAGCATATTCAATTTTTGATTTTTTATAACCAATCACTGGTTCAATTTTTTTTACACTTTTGAGTTTAGCTATTTTTTCGATATCAGATATTTTGCACACCACAGATACAGCATTGAGCCAGCGACTTTTATTTTCAATAGTAATACCCAATTCTAATATATCATTAATATAGATTTGGGAGACTTCCAAGTCATACCAAAGATGGTTCGATTGCACATCACTTTTTGCTCTACGGTCTTTTGCTTTTTGGGAAATATGATACATTTCAGATCCGGCTTTATCATAAAAATAGATCCAAGCCCGATAAAAATTGTCTCGTTTCCCAAAAGTTATTAATTCTGAATTGAATTTTTCTCCAAAAACATTAGTGATTGATAGAAGTATTAGAATTTTTTTCATTTTATTAAAATTTAAGAATGATGTTTATTAGAAGTAAAATATCGATGGTATCTATGTCACCGCTTTCATTTATATCACAGAAAAATAGTTGTAAATCAGTGGGATTTTCTTCTGAAATAATGAGATCAGCCATACCAAATACATCCATAATATCGACAGAATGATCCAAATTAAAATCTCCAATTTGGAATGCGGGCATCCCTAGTATTGAAAAATCATCAACAATGAATCCATCTTCCTCTACAGCATTATCAGATGTCTGTATGAATCGAAAACCATAAATAATTGCATCTCCTAATTGATCCAATTGAATTTTTTCTTCAACCCATACTTCCTGCGTTCCATCATAACCAGGTTCGCCTGCTGGTTGCGCCAGTTGACCTGAGCCCGGTTCAGTATATAATCCTTCCAGACTGACCCAGCCATCTCCTTCTACATCTGCCTGAAGTCGAACAAAATCATAGTTAGATTCAATTTCCCATTTTGCAATGAATTCCACTACAGAACTAGAATATAAAGAAAGGTCTAAATCAATTTCAAATTCTGCAAAAGATTCTTGAGCTTCATCATAATTACCATTCGGACTATCCGACAATGCATTACTTCCTGTTCCAGCTTCATCGGTCAAACCCCAATCACCTGTTACATACCAATTTACAAGTCCATTCTCAAATCCGTCGAAGAATAATGTTTCTGGTTGTCCCACTAAAAACTGAATCGTGTCCTGCCTTGGATAGCTAGATTCATTTTCAATTGAGAAAATAACGCCGGTGAATGTACCATTTGGTGTTTCATCAGAGACTAGAATATCGATTGAAAATTCTTCTAAATCCCGGGCATCTAATCCGGTATAGGAAACAGAACTATCACTAATAGTTGTCCATCCATTCATAGGTGAAAAATTAATTTGAATTTCATCATTCAAATCTGTCAATCCACGGTTTTTGATTTCCAATTCTATTTCTAATTCCACACCAGGGTTGACTTCTTCAATTGATAGGTTTGAGTAATTGAGCACTAAATCGGGGCCTGCCACAAAGGCAAATACTTTATTGGAATGTACCTGATCTTCACAAAGAGGTAGAACATCATTCTCAGATGGCCAAAATCCCTGAATGTAAGAGCCAACTTCTGGTGTAAACGCTACTAACTCCTGGTCACCATAGGTCCAGTCTACTGCATCTCCATTGACTGTATATCCAATTAACTCATACCCTGTCCCGACGGGGTATCCATTAAACCGTGCCATTTCATTTCCTATTTCCCGATGGGTAGTTAAGTCCGGTTCGTCTGGTAAGGTTGCATTTCCAAAGGCATGGATATATACATTAGAGTATGTATGATAATGGATGACATTCATAAATTCTCTGTCTAATATAAAATCTCTGACTATTTGAGTTTCAGGCTCTGAAAATGCTGATTCTCCTCTATAGGTTGTTGCGCATGGATCTGGAGATGATCCAGTATTATTTGCACCCCATCCAAACCCATAATTTCTATTTAGATCTACTCCCCGATTGGTACCGTCGCCGCAATTGGTATTTAATCGATTTTTCCGGTGCATGCCACCGCCATTGGGTTGAATGGATTCATTGTAGACGTATCCATCAGGGTTTACGACTGGTAGGAACCAAATTTCACGTTCATTCACAAGATACGTTAATTCAGGATCAGTTCCATACTCTTCTGCTAGAAGTTGAACAAAATAAATTAAATTCATCATGCTCAGAGGCTCGCGAGCATGTGTTAATGCTGTAAACAAAACTTCAGGCTCTTCTTCATCATCTTCAGGAGTATCAGATACTTTAAATGCCCAAATATCGCGCCCTTCAACAGATTCCCCCAGAATGACTCGTTCGGAAATTATATTGGGGTATTCTGCCTGTAGTTCATCAAAGCGACTATTCAATTCATCCCAAGTATAGTTTCCTTGCATGGATCCCAAGGGAAAATCCCGGGAGTTATCAGGGATATTTCTGGATACATAATATTCAGTAAGGTTGGGTATTAATATATCAACATCCAATCCTAATGAAATCAACTCAATTGTTTGATCTTCGGTCGCAGTAACATCAATATAAACACCTTTTTTCCCTGATACATGATCCAATGGAATTCCAGCCTGAGCGATAATTTTGATAATTTCAGGTGTTGAATTGAAAACTCGGATAGATTGATATACATCATTCCCAAAAATGAAATGGATCAAAAAGATTGATCTCGATAGAAATCTGATGATTTTTTTCATAAAATTTATACGGTTTTTCTTATCCAATCGGTAGTTACCGATTTTGGGCGGGTGATTGGAATACCCAAGGCTCGTTCCCAAACCATTTGGGAAATCATTCCCATAGTTCGTGAAATACTGAACAGAACTGTATAAAAATTGAACTCCCTTAATCCATAATAATATAATAATGATCCTGAAGCCGCATCTACGTTCGGCCAAGGATTTTTTGCTTTACCCTGTTCCTGTAACACATTCGGAACCACATTAAATAACCGATCTACTATAGAAAATACATCATCGTCCTTGATATGTTTCTGACCAAATTTAATAAAGGCACTAAATCTAGGGTCGGGACAACGTAACACAGCATGTCCGTAACCGGGTATAACACGTCCGTTATTCAGTCGTTCCCAGCAATATTTTTTTAATTCTTTCTCAGATGGGACACCACCAAATTCATCTCGTACACTTAAAACAAACTTGAGACATTCTTGATTTGCTAACCCATGAAGTGGACCTGCCAACCCGTTTAGTCCCGCTGTTACAGCATAATAAGGATCAGACAAAGCAGAAGCAACGGTGTGAGATGCAAAAGCGCTTACATTCCCTCCTTCGTGATCGCAATGAAGCATGAAATACA
>CAZCHA010000129.1:0-4496 GCA_964498175.1 uncultured bacterium | reverse complement strand
ATGGAGATTATTGAAGGGCGAAAACTTGTTGCACATCAATCTGTATTTGTTCGATTTCCAATAAAAGGCCGCGAAAATGAATATTTGTTAGTTTGGACCACAACTCCTTGGACACTTTCCTCAAATGTGGTGGTCGGTGTTAATGTGAATCTTGATTATGTGAAACTTAAAGCACATGATGGATCTATTTATTATTTTGCGAAAGAGAATCTTGAATTCAAGCGATTGGAAAAACAATTCAAAGAAAAAAAGCAATGGGTGGAAGGTGTGCAAAAACTCAAAACAATTGCACAAATATTCAAGGAACGAGGTGGATACGAAGAATGTGGTACTCTCAAAGGTGCTGATATGGTGGGCTGGGAATATGAGGGACCTTTCGATGCATTTGAAGCGCAACTTGAACCCGGTGGATTTCCGATTGTCAATGAAAATTTGAAAGAAAAAGGAGTAACATCAAAAATCCTACACAAAGTTGTTGATCCTGGGAAAGATAATATTGGCAATGATATAGTTGTGGCAGGAGAAGGAACTGGAATTGTTCATATGGCACCAGGATGTGGTGACATTGATCATAAAATTGGAAAAAAACTTGGGCTTGTCAATATTGCGCCTTTGAATGATGAATCAAAATTCATCGAAAAATTCGGTTGGCTCACAGGTAAAGTTGCAACTGAGAAATCCACGACAGAAGCAATAATTAAAGATTTAAAAAATCGTGGTTTTCTTTTTCATGTGGAAGATTATCCTCATGTTTATCCCCACTGTTGGCGCTCAGGTGATGAATTGGTCTTCCGTCTTGTGGATGAATGGTACATTAATATGGATTGGCGCGAGAAGATTAAAAAAATCGTTGATGATATTAATTGGATACCGGAATGGGGGCAGGATCGTGAGCATGAATGGTTAGATAATATGGGTGACTGGATGATCTCCAAAAAACGGTTTTGGGGATTAGCTTTACCTATCTGGACTTTTGAGGATGGATCATTTTTTGTTGTAGGATCAAAAGAAGAATTAAAAGAATTGGCTGTTCATGGGTGGGAAGAATTTGATGGAAAATCGCCTCACCGTCCATGGATCGATTCGGTGGAAATTAAACATCCTGAAACAGGTTTAATTGGTACTCGCATTAAGGATGTTGGGAATCCATGGTTAGATGCAGGAATCGTTCCCTTTTCTACATTAATGTATAATTCTGATCGGGAATACTGGAATGAATGGTTTCCAGGCGATTTTGTCACGGAATGTTTTCCAGGACAATTTAGAAATTGGTTTTATTCCATGCTGGCCATGTCTGCAGAATTAGAGGGAGTAGCACCTTTCAAAACATTACTTGGCCACGCCATGGTCAAGGACGAAACAGGACGGGATATGCATAAAAGTTGGGGCAATGCGATCTGGTTCGATGATGCAGCTGAAAAAATGGGTGTGGATGTGATGCGCTGGATGTATGCTCTCCAGCATATTGAGCATAACCTTTTGTTTGGTTATGGCCCTGCAGATGATGTGCGGAAAAAATTAATCACATTATGGAACATTTATTCTTTTTATGCCACCTATGCTTCTGTAGATGGTTTTGATCCAAATCAACATCCGTTAGAAAAATCCACATTGACGATTCTGGATAAATGGATCTTAGCGAAGACTCATTTGCTTATCAAAGATGCCCAGAAATCGATGGATTTATTTCGAGTTGACGAATTTATGAAATCTTTTGAGACATACTTGGAAGATCTATCGAATTGGTATATTCGCAGGAATAGGCGTCGTTTTTGGAAATCTGAAGATGACAATGATAAAAATGCTGCTTATGCTACACTTTATAATGTACTCACTCATACAATTAAATTGATTGGTCCGGTTCTTCCTTTTGTATCAGAAACTATATACCAAAATTTGGTACGAAATTCTGAATCAGAATCTGTAGAATCCATCCATCTTTGTGACTATCCGAAACCAGATGAATCCTGGATCAATCTTGATTTGATAGCCAATGTTGATTCTCTTAAAAAATTGGTAGAATTGGGGCGGTCTGCCAGGAATCAATTCAACCAGAAAATTCGTCAACCCTTATCTAAAGTATCCTTTGCAGTTGAAAATGATCAATTCGCACTATTTATTATGAATAACCAAGATGTGGTTTTGGATGAACTCAATGTGAAATCAATTGAACGAATTACAGAAGCAGATCAACTTATTTCATATAGGATAAAACCAAATCTTCGAACATTAGGACAAAAATATGGAAAAGGTTTGGCAGAGATCAAGATACTTCTTGAGCAGAGTAATGCCTCTGATTTGGTAGAAAATATCCAATCCGCAGGAGAAATAAATCTTAAAAATGGCAAGTATTCTTTAAATCGGGATGATATTTTCATTGAAACTAAAGCTGAAGAAGGTTTTGCCGCAGAGAGTGATAGCGGTATCACAGTTGGGTTATCGTTAGAATTGACAGAAGATCTGATTCTGGAAGGTATTGTGAGAGATGTGGTCCGGTCGGTACAAAACATAAGAAAAGATGCAGGATTTGCTGTAGAAGACCGCATAGAAATCTCTTGGGATTTAGATGGTCAAACTGCCGATGCCGTGGGTAAATTTAGCACCTACTTTCGGAATGAAACTTTGACAAATAATATTTCAGAAAAAATTGAAAATGCGGATTATTCAGGATCTTTTAAAATAAATGAAAAAATGTTTACTATAGATTTAAAAAAGATATAAGAAGGATAGTAAAATGGCATTAAAATCATATTCCAAAACAAAACTTGAAAAATTTAAAAAAAGTGTTCAGGCCAGACTCGATGATGTTGCTCATGAAATGGACGATATCAAGGATACACTTGAGACCAATACTCGCGGTAATTCAGGGATGGCTCAGGATGCTGTTTATAGTTTGCACATGGCAGATGCAGGAACAGATTCCTACGAACGCGAAAAAGGATTTCATTTCATGAATCGTGAAACTGATTATCATAAATCACTGACAAAAGCATTGGAAAGAATCGCTGACGGTTCTTTCGGTATATGCGTCATCTGTGATGAATTGATTCCTGAAGAACGGATGATGGAAGTGCCCAACGCAACAAAATGCGTTCAATGTAAAGAAAAAGAAAAGCTGAATCTGGCTTAATCCCTCATGAGCCTTTTAGGGCTAATCATAGCCGTCGTTTCTTTAGACTTATGGTCTAAGTGGGTGATTAAATCATCCCTCCGTCTTTACCAGTCAAAACCTATTATACAGGATTTCTTTCATTTGACCTATGTGACCAATGATGGTATGGCATTTGGTTTATCTTTTCCTGGTGGAAAATTTGTTCTCCTTTCCCTTATATTATTAATGACTGCATTCATCACTGGATTACTGTGGAAAGAAAGGAATGGTCATCCTTTAGTCAAATATGGTCTAGCTTTAATTCTTTCTGGAGCAATTGGTAACCTTGTTGACCGTATAATCAATGGAAGTGTGGTGGATTTTCTTGATTTTATGATTGGTAACTTTCACTGGTATATTTTTAATGTAGCCGACTCCGCTGTGACGGTTGGAATGGCTCTCTTTATTTATCACTCTATTATGTTGGAAAAAAAAGAATCTATTAAAAATTCTCTCCCTTGATCAGTTTTCATATTCAGCATTCCGAAGTGGTTGGACTTCGGTTAGACAAGTATCTGGTTTCCCAAATGCCTGATTACTCCCGTTCAAGAATACAATCTTGGATCAGGTCAAGTCATGTTCTGGTGAATGGACTTAACCGGAAAACCGGCTACACGCTTGAACTCAATGATATAATAAATGTGGATCCACAAGAAATTGTTGATCTCAATTCTAATTTGATTCCTGAAAAGATGGATCTAGACATTATTTTTGAGGATGAAGAAATCGTAATTATCAATAAGCCAGCAGGTCTTGTGGTCCATCCCGGAACAGGAATTTCAACTGGGACCTTGGTAAATGGTCTTATTGATCATTTCAATTCCTTATCGGACTTAAATGGTCAAATCCGTCCCGGTATTGTTCATCGATTAGATGCAAACACTTCAGGGATTATGGTTATTGCAAAAACGAATATGGCTCATACGAATCTTGCGGATCAGTTTCTTAATCGCCAGATTAAGAAAAAATATACTGCGTTAACTTGGGGTCTTTGGATAGAAGACAGCGGTGAAATAGATCAACCTATTGCTAGAAAAAAGAAAGATCCCACATCATATATTGTTTCGGAAGATGGGAAATCATCCATCACAAGATATAAAGTAGAAAAGAAATTCAGGCATTTATCCAAAGTATCATTTTATCCAAAAACAGGGAGAACGCATCAGATCAGGGTTCATGCGACTTATTTAGGATACCCAATATTTGGCGATATGAAATATGGAGGAGGTTTTTCAAAAACTCGAGGATTCCTTCCTGAATTCACAAATTATTATAAAAAGAAAATGAAAAATTTTAACCGTCATGCCCTCCATGCAACACGGTTAGAATTCATACATCCAGCAAC
>CAZCHA010000128.1:0-4512 GCA_964498175.1 uncultured bacterium | reverse complement strand
TTTTGTTTTTCGATCAAAAGGAGAAAGAATGGGCAAGATTATCGGAATTGACTTAGGAACCACAAACTCGTGTGTTGCCGTCCTAGAAGGCGGGGAACCTACAGTAATCACTAATCCGGAAGGCGGCCGGACAACACCGTCCGTTGTAGGATTTACAAAAGACGGTGACCGGCTTATTGGACAGGCCGCAAAACGCCAGGCAGTTACAAATCCTGAAAATACTATTTTTTCTATAAAACGGTTCATGGGCAGGATGCATGATGAAGTTGGGACTGAATTGACAGAAGTTCCTTATAAAGTTGAGAAAAATTCAAATGGTGCATGTGTGGTGAATGCAGGTGATAATGAGTACACTCCACCAGAAATTTCTGCTATGGTTTTACAAAAACTCAAACAACAAGCAGAAGAATATCTTGGGACAAAAGTCTCTGATGCGGTTATCACAGTTCCTGCTTATTTTAATGATTCTCAGCGTCAGGCAACGAAGGATGCAGGGAAGATCGCCGGATTGAATGTTCGTCGAATTATTAATGAACCTACAGCAGCATCTCTTGCTTATGGTTTGGATAAAAAGAAAGACGAAAAGATCGCTGTTTTTGATCTGGGTGGTGGAACATTTGACATTTCCATCCTCGAATTAGGAGATGGTGTGTTTGAAGTAAAATCGTCCAATGGAGACGGGCATCTTGGTGGTGATGATTTTGACCAGAAAGTGATTGATTGGATAGCAGATGAATTCAACAAATCAGATGGGATTGATCTTCGAAAAGATGCAATGGCGCTTCAGCGTTTAAAAGAAGCAGCGGAAACGGCAAAGAAAGAATTATCTTCCTCAAAGCAAACCGATATTAATCTCCCTTTCGTTACGGCTGATGCATCCGGCCCTAAACATTTAAACCTGACACTTTCGCGCGCAAAATTTGAAGACTTGGTGAATGACCTTGTTGAGCGAACGATTCAGCCTTGTGTGCAAGCTATTAAAGATGCTGGTGTATCCAAAAGTGAAATTGATGAAGTAATTCTAGTGGGTGGTTCAACACGGATTCCAAAGATTCAAGAAAAGGTAAAAGAGATCTTTGGTAAAGAGCCGAATAAGAGTGTGAATCCTGACGAAGTTGTTGCTCTGGGTGCTGCAATTCAGGGAGGTGTTCTTTCCGGTGATGTGGATGATATCCTACTATTAGATGTGACACCTCTTTCTCTGGGGATTGAAACATTGGGCGGCGTTTCCACAAAACTCATTGAACGAAACACAACTATTCCCACTAAGAAATCGCAGGTATTCAGTACGGCTGCTGATAATCAAACCACTGTTGAGATTCATGTACTACAAGGTGAACGAGAAATGGCTCTAGATAATAAGACCATTGGTCGTTTCCATTTGGCGGACATTCCGCCTTCTCCCCGCGGCATACCACAAATTGAAGTTTCCTTCGATATCGATGCCAATGGTATTCTGAATGTAAATGCAAAAGATAAAGCCACGGGTAAAGAGCAAAGTATTCGAATAGAATCATCCAGTGGATTATCCGATACCGAGATCGATAAATTGGTGAATGATGCCAAGAAACACGAAAGTGAAGATAAAGAAAAGCGCGAAAAGATTGATTTGGTTAATCAAGCAGAACATTTAATCTATGAAACAGAGAAAAATGTGAAGGAACATGGTGAGAAATTAGATGATCCGGAAAAAGAGAGTTTAACTGAAAAAGTTGAAGAATTGAAAAAAGCCAAAGAGGGTGGTAGTGTAGATAATATTAAATCTGCCATGGAATCTTTAAATGCATTCTGGAGTACTGTAGCATCAAAAATGTATGATTCTGCAAAGCAAGAGGATGATGCTTCAGGTGGTGAGTCAAAGGATGGCACGGATACAAAAAAGAAAAAAGAGAGTGAGATCGAAGACGCTGATTTTGAAGTTGTCGATTAATCTTTTTTCTTAAGATTAAAAAAAGCTTTCGGCCAGTTGGTTGAGAGCTTTTTTTATATATGGAACTCACTTCCAAAATTAGAGTTCACATTGTAACCTTTCTATGGTGCAAAACAAGAAAAAATACATACTCGGCATCAGTGCCGTCTTAATCCTGTTTTTAATGATACTGCTAAGAGCAGCAGTCTGGGGAGAGTTCATTCAAAAAAAGCTTAATGAAAAGATAGCATCAACCGGTTGGTCTATCGATGTTGGATCATCATCCGGTAGCCTATTTGGAACAATGCATCTTCAGAATATTTCTTTAAGCCATCAGGAAGGTTCTCAAATCCTGATAAAAAAATCATCACTTAATTTTGGACATATTGCATCTTTCTTCGGAGAAACAACTTTCGATATCTTGAGCATTGAGGGACTATCAACTGAATTTGAGGAAGCTTGGACAAAATTGGATTCATCAAAAGTTGGAAGACAATCGATAAATATTCCATTCCATGTAAAATCATTTTTTGTTTCAGGACAGATTATGTCAGGCATCAATGAACAATTCTATAAAATAAATTTGAAAATTGGAGGTGAGTTTGAAGGTGGGACTCATCCAATATTAGTTTGTGATCTATTTCAAATATCTATTGAAGAGAATCCAAATATGCTTGCGAACCTTCGTGGTCTAGTTTTGGGATTTGATGGATCATTCTTTTACCTCAATAAGGTCAAAGGTGATATTTTAGGAGTTCCTGTCCGTGGTGAAATGATTTTTAATGATCAGCGCTCTTTATTGACTGGAAATATGCATATAAGTGAAATCAAAATTCCTGAAGAACTATTCAGCAAATTACCTCTTCAAAATAAATTTTCTGCTTTTTCAGGTAATTTTGTATTTGAATCTGATTTGAAATATTTCTCCGGGAATTTGGTTCTTGAAAATGATCTAGGACTAGATATGATGGGCGAATTTATTATAAGAAGACAAAAAGAAGCATGGGTTATAAAGAAACTTCAATTAGAGGGAGAGATGTCCCAACTAAATATGAATGGTATTTGGCAGGCAGGTGAAGAAGTAAGTTGTACTCTGAATCTTATGAAATTGGATCTGAGTCGATGGATGACCGATCAGGCTCCAACTCAATTATCAGGATTAGCTATAATTGATGCTGGATTAACAAATCCTGGTTCATTGGATCAAATTGATTTGATATTGGAAATAATCGAATCCAAATTATTTGATGAAGGGGAAATATCCATTCAGGGGCAATTATCCTACCAAGACAGTATAATTTCAACTGTAGATCCTGTAATGGTTATGGTGGAAGACAGTTATCTTACCCTCAATGGGGAAGGCAATTTTAAGGAAAATACTATCAATATTATGGCCGAATTGGAACAGGCAGAGATCGAATTAGTGAATCAATTTCTACCAGGTAATTTTATGTCGGGCCATGCAACAGGCAGACTAAAGGTTCAAGGTGATTTTTATTCGCCATCCGCCAATGCAGAATTGATTTGTGATAATATAAAATTCGATGATTTTGAATTGAAATCAATTGAATTAAATTCTCAAATGTCCATTTCAGATTCTTTGACATCCGGATTTGTTGATTTGAAAGCAGGTGTGGGGTCATGGAGGGGTAGATTCTTTGAAAATGGGACAGCCTATGCGACTCTCCGAAATGGTGAAATAGATGTTGAAAATTGTCATTTTAAATCAGGGGAAGATTATTTTCAAGCATCTGGAAAATATGATGGAATTAAACAGTATTCAATCAACCGATTACAAGCTGTTTATGACAACCATTTTCTTGTGAATGCCCGTCCTGTTACTTTTTCATTCCAAGATTCGATCTTGATAGTAGATCCCTTTGAATTGCATATTAATGACGGTATGATGGAAGGAGTAATTATCGGAGGTAACAAGCCGGAAGGGCGTTTCAAAATGTCTAATTTTGATGCGGAGATATTGACACAATTTCTTAAAGATAAGCGCTTCAAAGTATCCGGAATAATATTTGGTGAGGTTTGGTTACAATTGGTAAAAGATGCCTTGGACATTGATGCGGACCTATCATTGAAAAATGGTCGATATATGAATGAACCCTTTGATGAAATGACTCTTTCGTTCTTGTTTAATAAAGGTCTGCTTCATATAGATGATATTTCAATGACACGAGGTGAATTCATGGGATTTCAAGCTAATGGGATTCTACCTTTAGGGAAAAACCGTGTGGGGAAAACACCCATTTCTCTGAGATCAACTTTCTCTAATCTTTCACTAAAATTTATACACAAATTTATTCCAAAATTTTTCACGCTAGGTGGTGATTTATCGGGCTCTTTTCATTTAAAAGGGATCCCTGAGAATACTCAATTCACTTATGATTTTAATGTTCAAAATGGATTATTTGATAGTATTGAATTGGGCCATATAATTGGAAATGGGTCGTATGATGGTCGCAGACTTTTTGTAAAAAAAATTGAAGCCAACTATCCTGATGGAAAAATAACCGCTCAAGGGTCAGTCCCTTTTGATTTTAACATCAATTCACCCAATATTGGCCGATTATTCCCAGGAGATTCACTGGACT
>CAZCHA010000127.1:0-4535 GCA_964498175.1 uncultured bacterium | reverse complement strand
AGGATCTTTTTGTGACAAATTTCAGCGGTGAAACCAATACCATTTATATAAATAATCAACAAGGATTTTTTAGCGATGAAACTTTCCTGGCCGGTCTAGGCCAGCCAAGCCTGAATTACCTGGGATTCGGAACAAAATTGCTGGACCTAAATTGCGACGGCTGGCTGGATCTGTTTGTGGTTAACGGCCATGTAATTGATAATATTCATTATTTCAACAAAGATTACACCCATGCGCAGCCTAAACAAATATTTTTGAATAACCGGAATGGTACCTTTAGAGAACTTCTTCCAGAACAGATTGGGGATGCCAATCGTCCCAGCGTTGGCCGAGGTGCCGCTTTTGGGGACTTGGATAATGATGGTGATATAGATGCGGTTATTGCCAACAATAATGAACCCGCCAATCTGCTGATCCGGGATGGAACCCCAAATGGGAACTGGATCGGTTTTTTTTTGATAGGGGTTAAATCTAATTACGATGCCATCGGCACTCGCCTTGTAATCAAAACAGATGAAATGAATCAGGTAAAATTCGTAACTACTGCGGGTAGTTATCTGGCAGCCAATGATAAGAGGCTTTTATTTGGGTTGAATCATTATGTTAGTGTTGATAAAGCCAGTATTTACTGGCCCAGCGGGACAACCGACAATTTTACAAATTTGCAAATCAACCGTTATTATCGGATCAAAGAAGGAGGGAGTATATCCGCTATACATTATTAATTCTGCTGGCGCTTTTGCGAGGCCAGGATCTGACTGAGGGTCAGGATTTTCTGCAAAACGGCCGGTACCATGACGCAGTTAAGTTCTTTTCCGGCATCCTGCAATCATACCCGGAAAATCCAGCTGTTCTGAATGGACTTGCTGAAGGGCAGCACCGGACCGGGGACCCCATGACGGCCATTGAGAACTATAAAAAAAGTTTAGCCATTAACCCGCAGCAGCTGGATACCTGGATCAGTATTGGCAATATCCAGTATTACCATCAGCAGTTTCCTGAAGCAGAGATTTCCTATGGGAGAGCGACTCGCCTAGATCCAGGAAATGCACGGGCACACAATAACCTTGCATCGGTACTAAAAGAACAGCAGAAACTGGATCAAGCGATCTTTCATTTTGAAAAAGCATTCGAATTGGACCCACAGTATGCCCTGGCGTGCAGAAATTTGGGGGACATTTACTTAAGGCAGGGCAATAGCACTTCTGCAGTGCAATGGCTCAAAACAGCCGTATATCTTGATCCGGATAACATGCGCGGGCAATACTGGCTAGGGAAAGCATTTTACTTATCCGGAGAATTTGATACCGCCAAGGATCAATATCTGCGTATTCTGGTGAACAAACCTAATTTACATTCTGTTCATCATGATCTGGGGCTGGCTTATTTCGGAATGAGAAATTACGGACCCGCAATTAATCACATAAAGCAGGCCATTCAGCGTAATCACTCTGTTTATATTTATTATATTTCACTGAGCCGGATATACGCCAGCCTCCACAATGAGGCCATGGCAATGGCAGTGCTGGATTCTGCATTGCATTATGACCGGTCTTTAGCGGCTGTCTGGATTGCCAAAGGTGATATCCATAAAACCGCCGAACGGTATGAAGCGGCCCTGCAAGATTACAAGATTGCATCTTCCTACAGTTTGGAGGACTGGAAAGGTTATTATAAACAGGGCGTAGTCCTTTATTATCTGGGCAGGCTTGATGATGCCAAATCTGTTCTTGAAACAGCATCGGAAAAACAATCCCATCAAAGCGGAATAAATCATTTTCTCGGGTTGGTGCACTTGGGGAAAAATAATCCTGCCAAGGCAAAACTATATTTAACCAAAGCCTCAGAAAAGGATTCTTCCAACAGCGATATCTACTTTCATCTGGGGCAGTCCCATCGGCATCTGAAGCAATTTGAACAGGCAAGGATTTCCCTGGAAAATGCGGTACGTATTGATTCAACACATACAGAGGCCCTTTATGCACTGGGTCAGATCTATACAAAACTGGATTTAAATGATAAAGCCGAGACTGTGTTAAAAAGATTCAAGGTTGTTTCGGATTTTGAGAAAACAGAGAAGAAATTGAAAAAAAAATTGTCACTGAAGCCCTCCGACAATGATATTCGCCGACAGTTAGCCTTGCTCTATGAATCAAGAAAAGATTATTTATCAGCAGCGGAGATATGGCAGCAATCCTATTTTCTGGGTGATGGTAAAGCGGTTACTGAACTTGAAAACATAAAAGAAAAGATGAAATAATGACGGAGGTGATACGGGGAAATCCAGTACCTGCAATTAGATCTTTTCCGGAAAGCATTATTTTTTATTAAAAGAAAATAAGATTCCTAAACGATCGACATAAGGAAGAATATTTCCATCCACATCCTTCAGAGGGTTCGCAACTTCCTTATCTTTTGTAAATAAGGTCACCAATATCATAGCGCTGATACTAAATGCCAATCCTACCATATCTGATGGAACCCCGGGTGTAATGAATTTAAAAACGATCCAGGCTAGAGAGCCGAGAATCATTGCAGTTAAGGCGGCTGGAGTATTTGCTTTCGGCCACCATATTCCAGCGGTTAAGGGAACAAAAAGTCCAACCAGTAAAATGCTGAATGAGTCGAGCAGCAAAGTATAAACCTCTCCAACAAATAAGGCAACTATCATAGAAAATATTGCAAAAATCGGTACAGAAAGCCGGGCCCATTTAAGAATAATGTTATCTGGGACAGATTTCATAACCATGGGGAGTAAGTTTTTTCCGAGGACAGAGGAACAAGCCAGGATTGAACTATCAGCACTGCTCATCACTGCTGCTAATAAAGCACTGATAAAAACTGAAGCAAGAACAGGCGGTAGATAATTTAAAGCTAATTTTGGAACGACCAATTCCGGGTTGTCCAACCCGGGGATCAAGAGACTCCCAGCCATTCCGATCAAAACAGGTAATAATCCAAAACTCAAATAATAATTTAAAATGTCGATATTGTAAAAGTATATTTTCAACTATTCCAAATAAAAGAAGACATGAATTACATAGATGTAAATTAAAACAAAAAAATAATATTGAGCAATATATCGATACTAATGAACAAGAAAGTAATACTATTGAACAAAATAATAATACTATTGAACGAAATAAAAAACCAATTATAAAGAAAACTAACGGTAATTCTACTAATATTACTAATTCTAATAATAATTCAAATAATAATACTAATAATATTCAAAATAATAATATTCAACAAAATATAACTATTAATAATTTTGGTAATGAAACTACAGAACATATTAGTTTAGAATTCTTAGATAGTCTTGTTTGTGCTCCATTTAGTTCAATTCCTAAATTAACTCATTTTATTCATTTTGATCCCAATCATCCAGAAAACGATAATATTAGAATTACAAATAAAAAAGATAACTTTGTTGATGTCCGCAAAGACGATATTTGGTTAATTGAAGATAGGAAGAAAGCAATATATCAAATGATGGATAATAGTTATTATTTATTAGATGAACATCGCAATAAGTATATAGAAAAATTTAATAGATTTAAAAGGAATAATTGGACACGTTTTGCTGATAAATATGAAGAGGGTGATCTTGCTTTAAAAAGAAGATTTAAGAATAAGATTGAAATAGATATTATTAATAATTCAAGAATTAAGAAATATTATGACAGATTACGAAGAAACAAAACAAAACAAAAATAAATTTATATGTTTTAGTCTGTGGTGCCAGAAAGATAAATTAGATCCAAAAAAAGTAAATGAAACACCAAATATGTATATTAAAGGAACGTTAAAAAATCTAGAATTATCCAAGGAAATATATTCAGATTGGAAATTTAGATTTTATATTAATAACACTGTTCCACAGGAAATTCAAGCACAAATATTACAGATGGGTGGAGAATTAGTTGATATGACTAATAGTCGAGTTCCAGGAATGTATTGGAGATTTTTGGCAATTGATGATCCTAATGTCGACATCTTTATAGTTCGAGATGTTGATTCCCGAATTAATCTAAGAGAACAACTTGCCGTTCAAGAATGGTTAAAAAGTGATGCTATATTACATATAATGAGAGATCATCCACATCATTATTATCCTATTTTGGGAGGAATGTGGGGATTTAAAAACTATTTAGAGCCTCAAAATATTAGAACCGAAATTAAACGTAAAATGAATAGGTTTATTCATAAAAAAAAATTCCAATTCAAAAGAATGGATGATATGAAATTTCTAGAACTTTTATATAATAAATATGTCGCAAAAGCTTTGGCTCACGATGAATTTTTCAATTTCTCAAATGAAAATAGGAAAAATTTCCCACAAATAGAGTCTGGTACTGGATTACCTTACGGTAAATCTGGAAAATATTACCATTTTGTAGGAGAAATATATGACGAAAACAATCAAAACCCATATCATCAAAGAGATATTGACTTATATGCTAACTATCGTACTATAATGAAAAATCACTGGACTCATAGAATTTGGCAAAATACTTTTTAGAAAAAAGTACCGA
>CAZCHA010000126.1:0-4552 GCA_964498175.1 uncultured bacterium | reverse complement strand
CGGTAAAAACTGTGTGACCTTGATCCCGAAGCATTTGAGAATAATCTTCTCTACCTCCCCAATAATTATAACCACCCATTTCGTCTTCACCCCACCCCATAAATCCATGTATTAATACAATAGGATAATTATTTTGGGCGAAAATCATTCCGATACAAAAGATGATGATAATGATTTTTCTCATTAAAGTTGAATTCCTATCTGGAAACCATGAATCGTCGCTCCGGTACCAAAAATAAATGTACCATAATTGATGGATGTAACCCCAGTATTGATACCAAAACCAAAACCAGAAGCACCAATCACTGATCTGAGAAAATCCTGTTGCGTGTTATGATCCAATTTTCGTGTGGAAGTTCCCCATCTTATTCCTATCCCATTTTTTAAATTAAAATCTCCACCTAAAAATATTTCCGGCTTAACCTGTTCTTTGGAAACGATTGTATCCAAATAAAGAGTAAGTGGAAGATGTGCTAATTTTTTTGTCCCACTAACCACTGTTTTAGGTATGATTGTTCCTTGTGCAAAATTATTACCATCCAATGTTTTTCCAATGTTATGAAATGACACTCCGAATGTGGCCTGAAACTTTTGAATATAGAATGCGCTTCCAAGCGATATTAGAATGGCTTTTACCTGATAATTTTTTAATGATGCACTATAGAATTGAGCAGAGGTTCCAATACTCAAAGGGATCGTTCTTACCTGTCTTGAATATCCATATTGAAACCATGTATCGCTAGATTGATATGCCCCCGTGGGCTGAAATTTGTCATCATATCCATCGAATGTTCCGTAAGAAATATGCCGTACAGAAAATATACCGAATCCTTTTTTCCATGGAAGGCTCATTCCAGCACTCTGGGTGGTAATATCCGCCTGATAACGAATGATGGATGTGGAAAAATATCGGCCAGAATCTGCTACAGATGGATTTAATTTTGATGAAATTGGAGATGGATTCAAAAACCCTGCTCCACCCAATCCAAGTTGAAATGAAGAAGTAAATACATCAAATCCAGGATAACCAGTTTCTGCTGATAAACAGGAAATAATAAAAATGAAAAATGAAAAAAACTTTTTCTTTATGACCCATCCCGACTTTTCGGTGGGGCAGACTAATGCAATATTTTGGGATGTATGGGGCTTTATTGACATCAAATCAAACTTAGTGGGTCAAAATGAATATTGATTCGGTTTTTTCCAGGACGGAATTTGTTCTGATAATCCCTGAAGTTATTCGTAATAAATTGGTGAAGTTTTTGTCCATTTGGATCTACTTTTTTTAATGATTTAAAAACAATCTGAAACCTATAATTGTTTCGCAGTTTTTCAAGGTAACATGATGATGGTCCCAAAACATCTAACCCTTTATATTTTCCTTTTAATGCTTTGGCAATTCTTTCTGAAAGGGAATTTGCAGATGTATGATTTTGGCCAGTAATCTCTATTTTTGCCAACCAGCTAAAGGGTGGATATTTTAATTCATTCCGTTCACTCAATGCAATATTGTAATACTTCATCATGTCCAGTTTTGCTGCATTCTTGATTACCGGATTATCAGGTACATAAGTTTGGATAACAACTTCACCAGGTTTGAGTCGCCGACCGGCCCTTCCGGAAGCTTGATAAATAAGTTGAAAAATTCGTTCCCCGGCGCGGAAATCGGGAAGATGTAATCCTAAATCCGCGTTAATAATACCTACCAACGTTGCATTCGGAAAATCTAATCCTTTAGCAATCATTTGTGTTCCTAGTAGGATATCTACTTTACCATTAGAGAAATCTTGTAATATTTTAGTTAGACCACTGCTGGTCCGAGCTGTATCCATATCCAACCTCTCCAATCGTGCATCAGGAAATGTCTCTTCGATTAAAGATTCTACCCGTTGGGTTCCAGTACCTGTATATTTTATATTTGGGCTTTGGCAACTGAAACATGCTTCACGTTGCTTTGTTTCAAAATGACCACAGAAATGACAAATCAATTGAGACCCCTTTCGGTGATACGTAAGAGCTACCTTGCATTGTGGACACATGACTAAGTCACCACAATCTCCACATCGAACTACAGGCGAAAAACCACGGCGATTTTGAAGCAAAATAATTTGCTCTTTTTTTTGCAACCGGTTTTCTATTTTATCTTGGAGCAACCCTGATAATATTTGCCCAAATTTCCCCGATTCTTCTTGATCGCCCAACATATCTACCAAATAGACTTGGGGATATTTTGCACCGCCAAAGCGTTCCGGCAAATGGAGATAGGTCAATTTTTTATACAGATGATTATAATAGCTCTCCAAACTAGGAGTAGCACTTGAGAGAACCACTGAGGATCCCTCATAAGTAGCGCGCATAAGTGCTACATCCCGGGCGTGATACCGTGGTGCAGGTGAATCCTGGCGAAAAGAGGATTCTTGTTCTTCATCAATAACAATTAATCCAAGATTTTTCAAAGGAGCAAATACTGCACTTCTCGCTCCAATGACAACCTTGAATGATCCCTTGCATATTTCTTTCCATGTCCAGGAACGTTGCGCTTGGGTGAGTTTAGAATGCCAGAGAGCAATGGTGTCTCCAAAAACAGATCGGAACCGACCAGCAATTTGGGGAGTAAGAGAAATTTCTGGGAGTAGAATTATAGCGGTTCGACTTTGATCTAAACAGTGTCGAACGGCCTCAATATAAATTTCTGTTTTTCCGCTTCCTGTCACGCCATGTAGTAAAAAAGGTGAATAATTTTTGGAATCCAACGATTGAAGGATGGTAGTAACTACCGTTTTCTGGTGCTTATTAAAATCAATTTTTTTATGGATGGGATCAAAGGTAAACCCTGTGACATCTGGTAGTGAAGTTTCTTCAAATAAGGAAACCATTCCTCGTTTTTTTAGCCCACGACAGCTGTTTAATGGATTGGATGCTAACTCTTTTAATGAAGAAACTCTGATGGGTTTATCAGTTTTCACAATTTCCAGGTATAGGTCATATTGTTTTGGTGCCCGTTTTTTAACTGCTTCCAGATCGTGATCACCTGTGATTATGGGTTGAACCATCCAGTTTTTAGGTGGATTGTACCGAGTTGACAAATTTTTTGGAAGAACGGCCTTCCCAACTTGCCCCAAGGGTGTTAAATAATATTCACTCATCCATTGAATTAATTTCCATAATTCGTGAGTCATGATTGGCAAATCATCCACAAGGCTATCTATCTCTTTTAATTTACCTGAAAAGGATGATTGTGTGTTGAGTTCAGTAATGATGCCCTGAGTTTTTCGTGGGCCAAATTGAACATTAACCCGAGAACCAATTTTGACATCTTGCATTATTTTCTTGGGTACCTTATAAGTAAAAGTTATAAAATTGGAGATTGGGAATGCGACGTCTGCAAACATAATCGATGAGTTTATGGATCAGGGTTTTCTAGGGCAATAAAAAAACCCCTGCTTCCAACATCAAAATGAAATTAGATTGCAGGGGTTGAATGCATTTGATCTAATTTATGACTTTATCACGTAAATCTTAACGTCACCATTTAAATCAGCACTTACACGAATTGGTACGTGGTAGATTCCCAACGCTTTGATGGGCTCATCTAATAAGATGGCATGACGATCAACAATAATGCTTTTTTCTTCAAGCGCTTTGTGAATATCCAAAGTGGTAACAGAACCAAACATTTTGTCTTCCTCGCCTACTTGTGCTTCTATAGTAATTTCTGTTTTAGACAGCCGTTCAACCATAGCTTCATCTGCAACAGCTTCCCGAACTTTACGCAATTTAACAATTTGTTTTCGCTCTTCTGCCACTGCTAAATTCCTTTTGGACGCTCGGAGAGCCAACCCTTCCGGAACTAGTTTATTACGAGCATAGCCAGGCTTTACATTCACAACATCTCCGGCTTCACCGAGACCATTTACATCTTGTAGTAAAATTATTTCCATGATCTTACTCCTTATTCCGAACCAAGGTCGACGTACGGCATTAATGCAATCGAGCGCGACCGTTTGATGGCTCTAACCAACTTTCGGTGCATTTTTGCACTACTACCTGTAATCCGACGTGGCATGATTTTACCTTGGTCATTCACAAAACGTCGTAGGAGTCTCACATCTTTATAATCGATGTCTGTGATGCCATTTTCTTTAAAATAGCAAAATTTATTTCTACTCTGAAATGCCATTATTTTGCCTCCTTTTCTTCTGTGTTTTCATCTTGACTTTCGTCAGATTCATCTTCAGTGGTTTCAGTTTCTTCAGTTGATTCTTCCTCTGTAACGTCAGGTCGAGTTTCAGTTTTATCAGAAACAGTTTCAACCACATCTTCATTCACAAGGCCTGATTCAGATGTTTCTTCTACGGTACCTTCAGATGTTTCTTTTTCAACGGGTTTTTCTTTCACTTCTTCTACATAGACTTCTGGTTTTTCGTCTAAGGCAACTGTCATATGACGGAGAACGGAATTGTTTAATTTCATCCATGTATTGAATTCGTTCATTTTATTCTGCTCGCCACCTTCAAATTGCAAAAGGATAAAAGAACCATATTTCTGATTC
>CAZCHA010000125.1:0-4557 GCA_964498175.1 uncultured bacterium | reverse complement strand
GTAAAGCGCATAAGCATATTTATGAATAGTGTACCGGGGAATAAATAAAATGGTTATGGCACCTATGACCGATGGCCCCATAAATAACAATTGTTTTGAGAATGGATTTTGAAAAACACCTCCGATTTGATGCTGCGAAATACTCTTTAAAACTAAGAGGCCAATCATTGACAGGAATACAACAGCCCAAATGATCTTGATGGGAAAATCTTTCAATTCAAATGATTGAGACCGTATCATTTTGCAGCCATATTATTATAATTGATTATTTGTGAGAATACTTGGTGTGCTATAGGTGCAGCAATGGTTCCTCCAGACCCACCATTTTCCACAAGCACAACAATTGAATATTTTTTATCGTAATATTCGGCCCAACCTATAAACCATGCATGGCTCTCACCATGTGAATTTTCCGCGGTGCCAGTTTTTCCAAAAACTTTAAGACCAGGTATATTTGGTTGAGCGCTTTTACCGGTACCATGTTCATCTAATACTACAGCCCTCATATCCGAAACAATTCTATCCCATATCTTTGATTCAAAATTTGGATGAATATTTTTTGGTAATTGATCAACTCTAACAAAATGTGGAGTTTGAGCTATTCCTCTTGTTGCGAGCAAATTCACATAATTAAAAACTTGGATAGGTGTTACCAATAATTCACCCTGCCCAATAGAAATATTTAAAAGTGCACCCTTACTCCAACCATATCTTCCGTAACGTTTATTCATAAAACTGGCGGTTGGCACAAGACCACTAGATTCACCGGAAATATCAATTTGACTTGGCTGTCCAAATCCAAATTTTCGAAAGGAATTGGAAAGTATATCTAGATCTAAATAATGTGTGGTTTTATAAAAATATACATCACATGAATTTAACATAGCGGATGTCAAATTCATTTCACCATGTCCTTGATTTGACCAGCATCCAAAAACTCTATCTCCAAACTGATAAGATCCATCGCATATTTGTTTGACTTCCGGATCAAATTCTTGATTGTTTAATAATGTTATGGCTGTAATCATTTTTACAATAGACCCTGGAGGATATAATCCTTGGTTAAACCGATTGATTAAAGGTTTATCAGGGTGTTTAAGAATATTTTGCCAATCATGTTCTAACATAAGCCCGGTAAACAGATCTGGTTTAAAATCTGGTGCACTCACCGCACCCAATATTTCACCTGTTTCAGGGATACCCACTAGAATAACCCCTCGGCTTCCTTCCATGAGATTTTCAAGAGTCTTTTGGATATTGATATCAAGTGTCGTTATAATATTTTGTCCAGGTTCCGGTTTTTTGGGAGGCAGGTCTTCAACATAGCCCACTTCCCTACCCAGGGCATCCACTTCATAAAAATAGACACCTCGCTTCCCTTTTAAATAGGATTCATATTTTTTTTCCAATCCATTCCACCCAATCATGTCTCCTAATTCGTATTCACTTTTTTCTTTAATGGTTGCCCGGATAGACTTATCCACTTCCTTCACATACCCCAAAATATGAGAAGCCCGAACTGCTGACGGAAAATATCGTTCAGGAAACTGCTGATAATATATCCCTTCAAGATTGAGTTTGTTTTCTTCTAGTTTTGAAATCTGATGGAAAGTCAGGTCTTTTGCTAATCGAGTCGAGATAAATCTCCCACGGTAGTATTTTTTATAATTTCTTGATACTATTATTGAATCCAATCCAATAGTTTTTGAAATTAATCCAAATTTTTCTCCTTTTTGTGAGAGTTCGCCGGGGATTGCAGTTAAAACATATGTCGGAAGATTGTCTACCAGAATTTGCCCATTCCTATCAAGAATAAGGCCGCGTGGTGCGGCGGTCGTAATTTTCCTGATTCGATTCGTATTTGCCTTTTTTCGATAACGATCATGACCAACAATCTGTATTTGAAAAAATCGAACCAAAAGAACAATTATTAGAAACCAAGTTATTCCAATAGCAATCAAATACTGACGAAAGGAGACAATATTTTCAGCCTTTAACATCAGCTGACTTTATGTAATGGGTAGATCACTTGAAGGATGCCCGCAAAACTTAAAGTATAAATTGTTGTACCCAGCAATTTTGCCCAAAATAGTTGCGGATTGATCATCCAAATTTCTTGGTATTGTACCACACAAAAGATTAGAAATTGAAATATTAGAATTGTAACCCAAGATATTGAAAAATAAATTGGATTTAAACGCGAATAAGTACCCATGAGATACCCACCAAGATATCCAGTAATAGAATAAATCAACGGTGATAATCCAAAATATGAAGCTGTCCCTGATAGATCAATTAATAATCCTATAAAAAAACCTGAAATAGTTCCGATAGTACGACCATGTTCAATAGACCAATACAATATTAGAATAACAAGAAAATCCGGTCTAATTGTTCCTATTGATAAAAAATCTGCAAGCAATAATTGAGCAAGCCAAATTAATAAGCCCGAAAAAATAAAATCAGTCCATTTCATATGAATCCTCGATAATCACAAAAACAAATTGAAATGCACTCAAATCATTGGGTGAATTGATATTAATAACTTTTTGAAAACTACCTCGTTCATCATTGACAGCGACAACCTTTCCTACAGGTAGACCAGACGGATATATGTCACTGAAACCTGATGTGATAACCTTATCACCAATATTGATCTCAACATTTTTTTGTACTTCCCTAATTTGCCCTCCAGATTTTCCAAGCCATCTTAAAATGCCTGTTGCTCCACTAGGTAAGATTCTAACACTTAACCGGTAGTTCACGTCTGTTATTAATTGAACAATAGAAGCAGTTTCTCCTGCCACAATTGTTTTTCCAACCACACCTTTTGGTGTTAGGACGGCCTGATTTGGTTTAATACCATCCCTTTCACCAGCATCTATTACAATGGAAAGTAAATTAGATTGAACTCCCTTATTTATAACCCGCGCAGGTTTAAGAATCAATTTAGTCTGACGTTTAAAATCTAACATATCTAATAATTGATTATTCTCTCTTTGAAGATTAAGCATTGATTCAACTTGAAGAGATAATGCTAGATTTTTTTCCCTAAGAAGTTGGTTTTTTTCTTCTAGGAACATAAGGGATTTCACCCATGTCATAGGTGAAGAGATAAATGCAACTGCCTCGATCGCTTTCCCTCGAATCACACGCATTCGAGGGTCATCACTATTCAGTAGCAGGAAGCTTGATAAGACTAGTGCAAGGGCAAAAAGAAGATGATCTTTATTACGAACAATTGCAAGATAGAGTCCTCGCATAAACCCTTACAAAAGTACAGCTTCATATTTTTTCAGGTTTTCTAATACCATACCTGTACCCTTAACTACAGAGAGCAATGGATCCTCAGAAACATTTACTGGAATATTTGTCCTTTCTCGTATAATTTGATCAATACCTTTCAATAAACTACCACCTCCTGCAAGAATAATTCCTCTTTCAAGAATATCTGCTGCTAGTTCGGGTGGAGTTTGTTCAAGGCACCTTTTGACCGCTTCAACTATTTGATTTACGGGATCTTTCAAAGCCTGACGAATTTCATCGGATGATACTTCAATTGTTTTTGGAATTCCAGAAACCAGATCACGTCCTTTCACGGCTATATCAGAAGAATTCATCTTCATGGCCGACCCAACAGATTTTTTAATCTTTTCACTCATGCCAAGACCAATTTCTAGTTTATGTTCACTCCGAAACCATTGTAACACTGCTTCATCCATTTCGTCTCCAGCAATTCGAATTGTTTCTTTCGTAACAACGCCATTTAATGAAATAACAGCGATCTCAGTCGTTCCACCGCCAATGTCAACAATAATGTTTCCCACAGGTTTACTGATATCCAATCCAATTCCGATGGCAGCAGCGACTGGTTCTTCTATTAAATAAACTTCTCTCGCATTGGCCCGTTCACCAGAATCTTTTACAGCACGGCGCTCCACTTCTGTCACGCCTGATGGAACACAAATAACCATTCTTGGGCGAGCAAGACGGTTCAAGTTGATCTTTCGAATAAACCCCTGGAGCATACCGTCGGTCATTTTAAAATCAGCAATTACACCATCTTGTAGTGGGCGAATTGTTTCCAGTTCACGATGGGTTCTCCCTAACATTGCCTTGGCTTCATCACCGACTGCGACAATGGTGTCAGTATGGACGTTACGTGTAACAATCGATGGCTCGTTTACTACAATACCTCGACCCTTCAGCCAGATTAAGGTATTTGCGGTACCTAGATCAATGGCAACATCACCGGAAATCCAGTGAATTAAATTTGGGAATTTAATGGTTGTCATGGCGTGCAATTTCTAATAGAAGAATCAAAACAGAACGTTTAATTTACAGTGAAAATCTTGCCGAGATAAATGGACAATTATACTATTTACTCTCCCGTGCCTTTTGCATTCCATTTTTGCTAAGGGCATCAGCACGAGTGTTTTTTTCTCGTCTCACATGGGTTACGGACCAATGATCCATTTGATTTAGTTCAAACATAACGCTTGAATGCAATTGTTTCATCCGGTCGTTTTTTACTTTATAATTACCATTTATTTGGTT
>CAZCHA010000124.1:0-4676 GCA_964498175.1 uncultured bacterium | reverse complement strand
ATATTTTCGCTTATATAATCTAAATGCTTGAGATCTTTAGGTGTCATTGCCATATTAAAATATACTAATCATCCCGCAAACAAGAAACCCTAAGCATACTAATTAATATAATGAAAAATACTTAGACAAGTATCTAATGTCATTTAAAACTATTGCATACATATCACATCATCCCACAAACAAAAAACTTTTCCAATGTAGGGTCAAAAGAGGGTCATTTGGAGGTCAAAATGCATCAAATTATCCGAATTGACCTATCGTATATACACACACCCCCCTTTATTTTCGGTCAAACCATAAGAATTTGGTTGAGTTGAATAATTCTTTTAACTCTCTCTTTATTAGTATTTACAGTGTTTTTAATATTCAACTAGCGCAACTAATACACTACAACCTATAGCCTCGGTATAGCCTAGCTATGCCGTCGCTATAGGGTCGCTATAGCCTCTGAAGTAGAAGTAGAAGTAGAAATTGAAGTAGAAACAGAACAAGAAACAGAAAAAGAAAAAGAACAAAACAATCGTTTGAAGTTTTATTTAAAAACAATGTCAATTGATTCATATATCTAATATATACAGGTACATAGGGAACATCATATGGCTCTATCTGGCTCATATTTACCTCTATATGCTATTTTAATTTTGATATGGATACCGTGTTAGACAATTTTGAGAATGAGCAAATAAGAGCGTTTTTTATTATCGCTTTTTTTAGGCAAGATTTTGGTCTTAGGTTCGGATAGAGCAACTGCAACTATTACTAATGCAAGTAATATGCAAGTAAACTGGCTGGATTTCAGCCAACAATCATCAACAATTGACAATTCAGGCTATAAGCAAAAAACCCCGCTTATGCAGGGTTTATCGTCTATTAAAGTGCGGAGAGGGAGAGATTCGAACTCTCGATACGGCTATAAACCGCATACCCACTTAGCAGGCGGGCGCCTTCAGCCACTCGGCCACCTCTCCGTTAATTATAAAATATTGGGTTGAAAATTTACCTATTAATTTTTCTGTGCCAAACCATTAAGCACGGACAAACTGCTTTCCACCAATTTGCTGGACTGCATTTTTTAATTCAAGTTTTAGCAAGATCTGCAACAGGGCTGTGATATTCATATCAACGGAGTTTGCCAATTCATCAATGTGAACAGGATCCTGCCCCAGATTTTGTATTATTATTCGTTCATCATCGGTCAATTCAATGGAAATGTGTTTTTGCACACTTTTCACAGGATTAAACAATCGCGGGTTTATCTCACGGATAATCTCTTCTCCGTTGTAAACAGGTATTGCCCCATTACGAATAAGGCGATTCGCACCTATACTTTGTTTATCTGTAATTCTTCCGGGGACAGAAAAAATATCCCGATTTTGATCCACTGCATTCAGAGCCGTTAAAATCGCACCACTTCTATCTCCTGCTTCCACCACAACTGTGGCATGAGCTAATCCGGAAATAATTCTGTTTCGTTGTGGAAAATTTCCACGATCCGGTTTTGTCCCCAATTTAAACTCACTGATCAGAGTCCCTTTTTTACAAATTTCTTCTGCTATTTTTTTATTTTCAGCAGGATAAAGCACATCCAGTCCCGACCCTAATACTGAAATAGTTCTACCGCCACCTTCAACAGTTGTTTTATGGGCAATCGTATCTATTCCACGTGCCAAGCCACTTACAATGGTAATATTATTAGAAATAAGGTCTGATGTGAGTTTCTGTGTCACAGATTTACCATAAGGTGTAAACCGCCGTGTGCCAACAATCGCAACAGCATCTTCTTTATACTGCAGCGGCTGTCCTTTGCAGTACAATACCGCTGGCGGATTGTAAATCTTTTTCAGTAGCATTGGATAATGATCATCCCAAAATGAAACAATTGAAATTCCAAGTTTTTCTGCTGCTTCTAATTCCTGAATTCCATAATCAAAATCTTTATAATTTTTTATCTGTTCCGCAGATTTCTTATCAATCCCATTAACAGTACATAATTCTTTGATCGATAGTCCAAACGGATTGATATCCATACCCATGTTTGAGATCAATAAACGAACCCTATTTCGCCCAATATTGGGCACATTTAAGAGATTTATAAGGTGTATTAAATCCAATTATTGTACCGCTTTTGCCAATTTAGAAATAAGATTTTCCAGGCCATCACCTGATACAGCTGAAATAACAAGAATATCCTGGTCAAATTTTTCCCATTCTTCTGCTAATTCATTTCCAATGTCAGATTTTGTTCGGCAAATCAAGACAGGTTTTACATCCAAGTCCGGATTGAACTGAAGAATTTCATTTTCCAATGTTTTAAAAGATTGATAGGGTGTTTCATCAGTCCCATCAATCAGATAAAGTAAAATTTTATTGCGTTCAATATGTTTTAAGAACTGATGTCCTAAGCCCTTGCCATCACTGGCACCTTCGATCAAGCCGGGAATATCCGCCATAACAAAGGAACCATAATCACCATATTTCACAATTCCCAAATTCGGTTCAAGTGTCGTGAAAGGATAATCGGCGATTTTTGGTCGCGCAGCAGAAATTCTAGATAGTAAGGTTGATTTTCCCGCATTGGGTAGTCCCACCAATCCAACATCAGCCAGAACCTTTAATTCAATTTCATAATGTCCTGTTTCTCCAGGCAATCCCGGCTGAGCCTTTCGTGGTGCCCTATTGGTGGCTGTTTTAAAACGGATATTACCTTTCCCGCCCATGCCGCCCTTACAAACAATAATTTCTTCGCCATTCTCAACAAGATCTGCTACAATAGTACGGTCATCTTTCTTGCGGATCAAAGTTCCTACGGGTACAAGGACAGTTACATCTTTGCCGCCCTTCCCGGCTTTTCTGGAACCTCCACCAGCAGCACCGTCATCTGCTTTATATTTTCGCCTGTATCTTACATCCTGAAGGGTATGCAAATTCGCATCTGCTTTAAATAAGATATGACCACCTCGGCCACCATCCCCGCCGTCTGGGCCACCCTTAGGAACAAATTTTTCCCGTCGGAAATGCACCGCACCCTTACCGCCATTCCCGGCCAGGAGTTCAACTTCTGTAAAATCGATAAACATAAATCTTTTAACGGAATTTTTCCGTTATGAATTTAAAGACGAATTTATATGTCAGAAAAAAATTAGGCCATATTGGCGACAATCTCGCCACCAAACTCGGAGCATTTCAATTTAGTTGCCCCTTCCATAAGCCTATGAAAATCGTAGGTAACACGTTTTTGTCCGATCGCTCCCATGATTCCATTTACAATTAAATCGGCGGCTTCCTGCCAGCCCATATATTCTAACATCATTACACCTGATAAAATAACAGAACTTGGATTCACCTGATCTTTTCCGGCATATTTTGGCGCAGTACCATGAGTTGCTTCAAAAATAGCGTGGCCGGTGATATAATTTATATTTGCACCCGGGGCAATCCCGATTCCGCCTACAATTGCTGCCAATGCATCTGAAATGTAATCTCCATTCAAATTAAGAGTGGCAATCACGTCATATTCTGCAGGACGTAATAAAATTTGCTGCAGGAATGCATCTGCGATCACATCTTTTACAATGAGTTCTTTTCCGTCTTTTTTAATGATTTTCCACGGGCCACCATCTAGATCTGTTGCCCCGTAATCCCTTTTTGCAACTTCATATCCCCAATCCCGAAATGCACCTTCAGTGAACTTCATGATGTTCCCCTTATGGACAAGTGTTACAGAATTTCGTTCATGAGATAATGCATATTCAATGGCTGCTCGAACCAACCTTTCTGTCCCTTCTATGGAAACAGGTTTTACGCCCAAACTACACGTATCAGGGAAACGGATGTTAGTCACACCCATTTCATTGATGAAAAATGATTTTACTTTTTCTAAATCTTCCGTCCCTTCCATCCATTCGATACCTGCATAAATATCCTCAGTATTTTCTCTGAAAATGGTCATGTCCACCAAATCCGGTTCCTTTACCGGTGATGGTACGCCTTCAAACCATCGCACAGGACGAACACAGGCAAAAAGATCCAGTTTCTGACGAAGCGCCACATTCAAGGAGCGGATTCCACCCCCGATCGGCGTCGTAAGGGGCCCTTTAATTGCAACAAAATGATCCTGAATTGAATCAAGCGTGGCTTGTGGAAGCCATTCTCCTGTTTTATTGAAAGCTTTTTCCCCAGCTAAAACTTCAATCCATTCAATTCGTCGTGAATTGCCATAAGCTCTTTCAACTGCATTATCAAATACATGCACAGCCGCATTCCAAATATCAGGACCAATACCATCTCCTTCAATAAAAGGAATGAGTGGGCATTCCGGAACTATCAATCGTCCATTTTCCATTGTCATCTTTCGAGCGCCATTCATGCTGCAGTTTCCTCCACCTTCTTTTTGGTATCGGTTTTTGGTTTTTCTTTTGTGTCTTTTTTGTCCTTAGGTTGTTCGGGCTTATCCTTGTTTTTATAATCTGTTAGATAAAACCCGGATCCCTTAAAAATTAGGCCCGTGCCGCCACTGACAATTCGTTTTACAGCGCACTTTTCCTGTTCACAATTTGGTTTTTGTGTTAAAGCAGAAGATGCCATGGTTTGAAAATGTTCAAACCTCTCCCCGCATTCGGAACAAATATAGTCGTAGGTAGGCATTAAAAATAAATTATTATAGTAAAACTCTTGAC
>CAZCHA010000123.1:0-4680 GCA_964498175.1 uncultured bacterium | reverse complement strand
CCACATTCTTACCAGCACTCATGTATATATCTGAACTAAAAATGCATGGCTTTAAATCTTTCGCCAATAAGGAAGTCATGAAACTCGGCCAGGGGATTACCACTGTAGTGGGTCCAAATGGTTGTGGAAAAACCAATATTGTTGATGCCATTCGGTGGGTGTTAGGTGAGCAAAAATACAGTGTACTTCGCAGTGGAAAAATGGAAGATGTAATCTTTAACGGTGCTGATGAAACAAAACCACTGGGAGTTTGTGAAGTTTCCATGACTGTACACAACAATTCTGGTAAACTTCCTTTAGAATATAATGATATTGAAATTGGCCGACGAGTATATCGTAGTGGTGAATCTGAATATTACCTAAATAAAACCCAGTGTAGATTAAAAGATATCATGGATCTTTTTGTAGATACGGGTATGGGCGCTGATGCCTATTCTGTAATCGAGTTGAAAATGATTGAACAGATTCTGTCAGAGACGGGCGATGATCGCAGAAAAATGTTCGAAGAAGCTGCTGGAATTCATAAATATAGAAGCCAACGTAAAACCACATTAAGAAAATTTGAAGCCACACGGACTGATCTAGAACGTATAAAAGATATCATTGCAGAAGTAGAACAAAAGGTAAATAGTCTGAGGCTACAGCTCAAACGATTCAAACGTCATGCGACCTTAACCGAAACACTTGAATTAAAGGATGTTGAATTGGCATTTCTCCAAGTTCACAGGTATCGATCTATTGTTGCACCACTTCAGGCAAGAATTGAAGAATTTCAACATTTGAGAGAATCTAAATCATCCGAATCGTCTATACACGAAAAAGAACTTGAACAATTCCAGACTGCATACAAATCCCAGGGAACTGAATTAAACAGCATGCAGTCAGCTATGTCTGATATGCATGATAAACGTGAATCACTGAGAAATAAGATCCTTGTTTGGACTGAACAAGGGCGTGGCTCTTTATTAACTGTAGACCGCTTGGAAAGAGAACGAATGGCAAATGGGTCAAAGATTGAAAGTTTGAAACAATTAAGCCTGGATTTTGACAAAGAAATGACAGGTCTACTCCCAACAATCGATGCACAATTGGAATCCTACAAAATGGAGAAAAATGCATTTGATAAAGTAGAATTTTCATACCAAAATTCTGTTCAAAAATTGGATGAAACTCAAAATGCGCGATGGGAATTGCAACGTAAACTTGCAAATGACAGGTCTTTATTTGATAGAACAGAAGCTTTGGTAGATGAAAAAGAGATTGCCGTTAATAAGCTATTGAAATTAATCACAGATTTACAAAATGAAGAAAAATCAAATTCGAATAGCCAAAGCGAGTTAAAAAGAAATAAAAAAGAAGCTGAAACAAATCTTACAATAGCAAAAACAAATTTAAAAGATGCAGATTCTAAACTTACATTATTGAAAAATGATCGAGATTCTCTTTCAGAAGAAAAGCATGCTGTTTCTGCGCAGATTCAATCCTTAACAGAGCAACGTAAATTTTATAGTGAATTATTAGAGTCAAGGGAGGGGTTTCCTGAAGGAGCAAGATACGTCCTAGAGAATCCAAAATTGTTTCCAGGTGTTCTAGGTACTGTGGCAGATATGTTCCAAGTAAATGAAGAATTTCGCGATGCTTTGGAGTCTGGGTTGGGTGATTTATCCCATTGCTTAATAGCTACAGATAAAAAAGAAGCCATTTCAACACTTGAAAAAGCCAGAAAAAACCAAGCGGGTGATTTTACAGTAATCCCATTAAAAGAAGCGACAAAACTGAAGACAAATTTGAAAAATGTTCCAAGAAATCAATTATTAATAAAGCGTGCATCTGATTTGGTAAAAACGAGTAAAGAATTGGAACCTTTAGCACGCTATTTATTAGGTAATCTATTAATCGTGACTGATTTACATAAGTCACTTCAATCCAAAGACTTTGAAGGTTGGGGTTTAGTCGATCTTTCCGGTGCCTATTCTGGAAGTGATTTAATTCTTAAAAATCGGCAAGTTTCAGAGTACGGATATTTGATGGGCCGTCAGAAAAAACTGGACTCCATTTCAATTGACTTGGAGAGTCTTGTAAATAAAGAAAAAGAATTAAATAAAAAATCAAAAACACTTTTTGATGAGATTCAATCTAACCATGCCATAGTAAAAGAAAACCTTCGCGCTGTAGAAAGCTGTACTCAAGTTTTATCTCAGCAAGAGACAGAATTAATTCGAAGTGAATTCCAACAAATACAGACATCTGAAGCGATTCAATCTGTGAAGCAAGAATTAGAAGAGACTAAATCATTATTAAAACAATCTAATCAAGCATTGAAATTGCTTCAACCTACCATGGATAAAGCACAGGAATCTCTTGATTCATTTCAATCGAAAGTGGAAAAATTCAATGAGCAAATGTTGGTAGCCAGAAAAGAACGAGACGAATACCAGCAAAAAGTACAAGATATACGGATCAATTTAATCGAATTACAAACTCGGAGAGATCAACTCAAGTTTAAGAAATCTTCTGGTGATGAATCTCAAGATGAATTATCTATCCGACAAGAAAAAATAAAAACTGAAGTTAAAGATCTTCAAGCAAAAAAAATGGATTTGGATACAGCAATAGCTGAAGGTGAAAAAGAATTAAAAATATTGAATGCGGAGATTCAGAAACAGCGATCTATTTTAAATTTAAAACAATCTGTATATCGAGAAACCTACCAAAATATTGAAGAAGTTCAAGCTCGTATTGCTGCGGAACAAAAAAATCGTGAACAGATTCTTGAAGATTTGAAAAATGCACAATTAGAAGCAACTGAAACAAATCAAATGATTCGATTGGTAGAAGAAAGAATTCGCGACAGATATAATAAAAATGTTCCAAAAGAATTGATCGTTGATGATTCTGAAGAACAGTTGGAAATAGAGATCCATAAAGTTCAAAGAACTTTAGAAAATATTGGTCCAGTAAATATGGCCGTTCAGGATGAACATGATGAAGAAAATGAACGACTTGAAATATTGTTGACCCAAAGAGATGATCTAATTGAGTCTGAAGAAAATCTTCGAGAAACGATTCGTAAAATTGATAAAGTGGCTCGAAAAAGATTTCAGGAAACTTTTGATTTGATAAAAACAAATTTTGAAAAATTATTTCAATTATTTTTCGAAGGAGGTGCTGCTTCCTTAAAATTAGTTGGAGACCCAGACCCACTTGAAGCAGATATTGGAATAGAAGCTCAACCACCTGGCAAACGCAATACAACCTTACGACTTTTATCCAGTGGAGAAAAAGCATTAACAGCGATTTCTCTTCTCTTTGCGATATACCAGGTTAAACCAAGCCCATATTGTATTTTGGATGAGGTAGATGCACCATTAGATGATGTGAATATTCATAAATTCACTCGGGTTCTTTCAAAATTTTGTGATGAAACCCAATTCATTATTGTAACTCATAATAAACTAACAATGGAAATTGCCGACTACATGTATGGTGTAACTCAGGAGAAAAAGGGAATTTCACAGCTAGTTTCTGTGAAGTTTGATTAAAATGAATAATATTATTGAATTAATCAAGTCGAATCAGCTAATGGATACTTGGCTTATACCTGCTACCATCGTTTTTATAGGTATAGTGTTGGGAATAATATTTAAACAAGTTATTCACACTCGCCTTAAAAAAGCAGCATTAACATCTGATTGGGAGGGGGATGACATAATCCTGAATGCCGTTGAATCACAGATCGTTCTTTGGTTTTTCTGGGCTGCTTTATCTCTTGCACTTCGTGATGTTGAAATTGCAGAACCTTTTGGGCTGTATGTTTCCAACTTCCTGATCATTATCTTGATGGCATCTATCACACATGCAGCCGCAAAATTAATTGTTGGGCTGCTTGACCTTTGGTCAAAGAAACAAGGAGGTGGATTCCCGTCAACAACTATGTTTACCAATTTTGTGTGGATCACAGTATATAGTATTGGTCTTCTCGTTATTTTGGATGCTTTAGACATTTCTATTGCACCAATGCTCACGGCTTTGGGTATTGGTGGCTTGGCTGTTTCTCTTGCACTCAAGGATACACTTACTGATGTATTTGCTGGTCTCCATATTTTATTGAGTAAAAAAGTTCAACCGGGCGATTTTGTTAGTTTGGATTCTGGTGAGATGGGATATATACAAAATATTACTTGGCGGAATACGAAAATGCTTGAGCGAACAAACAATATAATTCATATTCCGAATACGAAATTGTCCAATGCCATCATAAAGAATTATGACAGTGGTGATCCCAGCTTTTCCGTGAAGATTCCTGTGGGAGTTGGATATGGATCTGATTTGGATGTGGTTGAGCGCGTGGTGATGGAAGTAGCCAACGATCTCCATCAATATATGGATGAAATGAATAAAAAATCGACACCGTCGTTTAAGTTTAGAGGATTTGGACAATCTAGCATTGATTTTATGGTTTATTTTCGTGGTAATAAATATGGTGATCAGAATCCCATTATTCATGAGTTTGTGAAAAAGCTACATAAACGCTTTAACGAGGAAGGTATCGAGATCCCCTTTCCCATGCGGACTGTGATCCAGCGATCCGAATCATAGATGAAAACCTGGCTGATTGTTGGGGCATCCCTGGCTGGATTAGCCGTCTTACTAGGCGCATTCGGTGCCCATGCTTTAAAA
>CAZCHA010000122.1:1964-4699 GCA_964498175.1 uncultured bacterium | reverse complement strand
ATATTAAAAATAACGATCCAAAATAAAAGGAAAGATCTGCTATATCGATCTCCAACATATCCACCAATGGTTTGTCCCAAAATTCCTGAAGTAAATACCAATGTTGTGAAAAACCCTGCTTTCAACGTTTCAGGAAACAAGGCAAAAATCCCAGTGGTTTGGGATCCAAATAATGAAGGCATATAAGTGGTGAATCCGCCAAAAGAAAATCCCAAAGCCATCGACATAACATAATAAAGGACAATTGATCGCTTATCTTTTATTTCGAATATTTCCTTTTTTGTTTCATCAGCATTAGGTTTATTACGCCTTTTAATCATGAAAAAAGTCACAAAAACCAAAATCCCCTGAAAAATGATCCAAATCAGATAAGAGACTTGCCAACTCCCAAATTCAGATACTGCTCCAGCTATTAAAGGCCCTAGAGCCAATCCTACAGATCCGGCCACACCATGGATTGCCATTCCTTTGCTTAAATTTTTCAAACGTCGGGAAAGTATAGTGAGTCCTGCCGGATGGTAAATACTGGATGCTAAACCTAAAATGCCCAATCCAATTGTCAATTGAACTGGGGTCTTTGCAAGGATTAGACCTAATCCGCCAATTATTGATCCAATCTGGTAAATCAATAACAAGGCCCTACCTCCCAGTTTTACTTCCAGAAATCCTGCTGGTATTGCGCCTACACCAAACATAAATGCACCCACCGAAGCTATGATTCCCAATGTATCCAACCCTAAATCAAATTCATGGTGAAATAAAAGCATCAATGTTGGAAAGACCATCATTTGCGCATGTACAGCCAAGTGAGAAAAAGCTGTAACACCCATGACTATTTTATTCTCTTTATTCATAGCAAAAAGCCCCTGCCACAAACATTCGCTTCCGGAGGGGCTTCAATTTTTTTTAAAAAGTAACTACCGTTTTTCTTCGATACGGGCTGCTTTTGAACCAATGATATTTTTCAAATAGTTCAGTTTTGCTCGACGAACTTTCCCACGACGCTTCACATTAATGGAAGAAAGCATGGGAGAATGGAGCGGAAAGATTCTTTCAACCCCAAATCCATTTGCCACTTTTCTTACTGTAAATGTTGCATCCAAACTTGTTCCACCATGGCGTGCAATCACAACACCTTCATAACGCTGCACTCGTTCTTTACTCCCTTCACGGACACGTACATCAACTGCAACCGTATCTCCTGATTTAAAATCAGGAATATCCGCTTTCAAAAATTCTTTTGTTGCTTCTGCTACTTTATTCATTATTTATCTCCGATTCATTCAATTTTTCAAATTTTTTCCAAAGATCCGGTTTCTTTTCTTGAGTCCGTTTCTCTTTTTGTTCCTGCTTCCAAACTTCAATTTTTGCATGATAACCGCCCAATAATACCTCTGGAACTTCCATTCCATCGATTTCACGTGGATGGGTATAATGTGGATGGTCTAACAGATCCTGCGAAAAAGAATCCGTTAATGCCGAATCCAGATTATTGAGCGTTCCTGGAATGAGCCGAACTGTACTATCCAACATCACCATGGCAGGAATCTCACCACCGGTCATGACAAAATCACCCAGAGAATACTCATGTGTCACATATTTTTCCATGACACGTTCATCTATTCCCTTGTAATGTCCACAAATAACAATAAGCTTTTTTTGTTTGCTGGTTTCTTCAGCTATATCCTGATTCCATGTTTTTCCCTGAGGCGACGGATAAATTACCCGCACATTATCGGGTCCACCAACCAAATCCATGGCATGATCTATCGCCTTAAAAAGTGGCTCTGCCATTAAAACCATTCCACTTCCACCGCCAAAAGGTGCATCATCAATCTGCCGATAACTCCCTTTACCAAAATCTCTGAGATTTACAATATGGAATTCAACCACATTTTTCTCCACAGCTTTCCGTAGAATACTGTTCTGGATCAGGGTGTCAATAACATCCGGAACCGGCGTTATGACAGAAATTTGAATCAATCCAGTAAACCTTCCATAGGAGAGATCACAATTACACCTTGTTCATGATTAATACCTTTAACCACTTCTGGAATCACGGGGATTAATAATTCCTTTCCTCCATTTGTGATTACATAAACATCACTGTGGGGTAACCACATTACATCTTTCAGGATGCCAACAAGATCCCCCGAATCTGAAAAAACCTCATATCCTAACAGATCTTTTCCGATCATGTTAATTTGGTCTTCTCTCGATGCTTCGATAAAAATGGTTTGACCCACAATTTTTTCAGCATCGGAGACCGTATCAACACCTTCGAATTTAAACCGTCTCCTTTTTCCCATTCCTGTCACGATCTCAAGACGAACATCTTCAGAAGTATCAGGAGAAAATCCTAACATGAGATTTTTCTCTTCGATATAATCATCGAAATATCGGGATAAAGGTCGTAACCGTACATCTCCAGTAAGTCCGGAAGTTGTAGTTATGGTTGCAATGGGGTGGACAAGCTTTTTCATCTAGTCAATCACGTCCAACCGAGCTCTTTTACCACCTTCCTTGGCATTGATCGCAAAAACCAGTGTTCGAAGTGCAGATATATTACGTCCGCCCTTACCAATCACTTTTCCATAATCACCATCGCCAACGGTTAATTCGTAAATGAGCCGCTGTTCAGTTTCAACTATCTCAATTTTAACCTCATCTGGTTTATCAACCAGAAGTTTTATCGCCTGTTCAATGAACTCTAACATAGTGTCCTCCGTATTGTT
>CAZCHA010000122.1:0-1864 GCA_964498175.1 uncultured bacterium | reverse complement strand
GCATCTTCTTCCTTAGCTTCAGCTTCAGATGAATCTTCGGTTGTAACCTCTGTAGACGATTCTTCTTCATTAGATTCTTCTACTGGTGCTTCAACCACGACGTCTTCTGAAACGGTATCATCTTCGTCTGCTTCATCAACTTCCACAGCAACAGTTTTTTCTTTTTCATCTGCTTGCTTTTCAGCACGATCAGCACGAGCTTTTTGCACATCTTCCCGATTCATCTCCCATTTTTTCATCTCTTTTTCAATCTGGGCTTCATCCAGGCCTTGTTTTATCAAATGCCATTGATGGGCAATCCCTGCACGGCGTAATAATTTATGTGCAGCTTTGGTGGGCTCTGCACCTTCACCTAGCCAATGTATAACCCTTTCACCTTTCAGATCATAAGAACGATCTACATCAATTGGATTGTACCAGCCCAATTCTTCGATTGCAGCGCCATCACGGCGATTCCGAGAGTCCATTACAACCATTCTGTAAAAAGGCCTATTTCGGCGCCCTATGCGTTTGAGTCTTATTTTCGTCGCCAACTTGTATCTCCTTAATTAAATCTTTCGAAACCACCCAATCCGGGTAATTTCATGTTTTTCATTTTTCCCATTTTTTTGATCATTTTCTTCATCTGAGAAAATTGATTCAAAAGGGCATTTATTTCCTGTACCGAACGTCCACTTCCTCTAGAGATTCGCAATCTGCGACTGCCATTAATTATCTCCGGTTGCTGACGCTCACCAGGTGTCATAGAATTGATGATCGCTTCTGTCCATCCGACTTGACGGTCATCCATATTCAATTGTTTTAAAGCTTTCGAGTTCATGCCAGGCATCATGCCGATGATCTGGCTCATAGAACCCATTTTTTTCATTTGCTGTAATTGCATTTTGAAATCGTCCAAGTCAAAAGTATTTTTCACCAGTTTTGTCTGAAAATCTTTTGCTTGGTCTTCATCAAAAACATCCTGGGCTTTTTCAACGATGGAAACCACATCTCCAAACCCAAGGATTCGATCTGAAATTCGTTTCGGGTCAAAGACATCCAACCCATCTAATTTTTCAGATGTTCCAATAAATTTGATAGGTTTACCCGTCACTTCGCGGATTGAAACTGCTGCTCCACCTCGAGAATCGCCATCCATTTTTGTCAAGATTACACCTGATAACGGGAGCGCTTCGTGAAAAGCCTGTGCTGAATTCACGGCATCCTGTCCCGTCATACCATCTGCAACAAAGATGATCTCGTCAGGGTCAGCCATATCAGAAATCTGTTGAATTTCTGTCATCATTTCGCCATCTACATGGAGTCGCCCGGCTGTATCCAGGATTACAACATCATTTTTCAAAGATCGTGCTTCTTCAATTCCCCGTTTGCAAATTGCCAACGGTTCTCCGGTTCCTTCCTCATAAACCGCCACATCTGCTTGTTTTCCTACAGTAATTAGTTGTTCAACAGCGGCTGGACGGTACACATCAGCTGCAACCATCAAAACCGATTTACCGGATTTTTGCAACCGATAAGCTAGTTTCCCAGCAGTGGTTGTTTTTCCGGACCCTTGAAGGCCAGCCAATAAAATAACAGCCGGATTGTTCTTCAAAACCAAGTCTTTTGAATCCGTTCCCAAAAGGATAACCAATTCATCGCGAATGATCTTCACGAATTGCTGACCTGGTTTTACCGATTTTAGTACCTTTGTCCCCTGCGCTTTATCATGCACAGTATTGACAAAAGATTTTGCCACATTAAAGTTCACATCAGCATCGATCATTGCCCGTCGGACTTCCCGAATGGTATCATTGATATTTTTGTCAGTTATTTTACCTAGACCTCGAACATTTCGAAGAATAGATTCAAACCGTTCTGTGAT
>CAZCHA010000121.1:0-4785 GCA_964498175.1 uncultured bacterium | reverse complement strand
ACCTTGAATGACTTTATAAATTTGGTTCATACACCTAAAGCATTTTTTGTTGGAATAATGAACCAAATGTTTTTACTCCCTCTTGTAGCATTCATTATTGTCTCATTAATGGGAATAACAAAAGAAATAGCTGTTGGGTTGATGATACTAGCATCTTGTCCTGGTGGTGTTACTTCAAATATAATCACTAAACTGGCTAAGGGAGATACTGCATTATCAATATCATATACTGCAGTAATTAGCATTTTATCTATAGTTAGTCTTCCTATGATTACTGGGTTTTCAATGAATTATTTTATGGGAGCAGATGCGCCGCCACTAAATCTATTTTCCTTAGGATTGACCATGTTCCTAATCACTGCATTGCCAGTGGGTATTGGTTTATCAGTTCGTTCCAAATTCAGGACTTTTGCAGATTCATTTGAATCCATCGCAACAAAAATATCTATAGTTTTATTCATTATCATCATCATAGGTGCACTAGCTAGCGAATGGAATACTTTTATCAATAATCTGTCAAGTTTGGGTCCTGCAATTATCTTTTTGATGGTTATTATGATTACAATTGGTTACAATAGCTCAAAATGGTTTAGAATGAATAACCAGCAAGCTGTAACAGTAGCAATTGAATCTGGTATACAAAATGGTACTGTAGGGATTACAATTGGAAACCTGATTATCAACCCAGAAACTGGATTATCCATATTAAGCATACCATCCGGTGTATATGGTATACTGATGTATTTCATCTGTTTACCATTTGTTTTTTGGTATATTAAAACCAAACATAAATAATATAACTTCATATCTGATAAAGCTCTACATCCATGGGGTTTCTAGTTTGTGGTATAAATGAGTAGATTTGGATATGAATCAATTGATAAATGAGTTCGAAGAAATAACTAGGTGGCCGAAAAAAAAGTCAGATAAAGAATATATTATTCAATATCTATCTGAAAAGTTTCATTCTGGAATAGAATACTCGGAAAAAGAAGTAAACCAAATTATCGGTTGCCATCATAATTTTAATGATATTCCTTTGTTAAGAAGAGAGTTAATATCGAAACGATATTTATCTAGGACAGATGATTGTTCTAAATATTGGAGGACTTAAATCCCCACATTCGTGAGTCTTTCGCTTAGTCTGGTTAATGAAAAAAATAAGAGAGCGGAAGTGCAAAAGAAAGGGGTGGATACACATTTTATAGTCCGTGTAAGTTTAAACTAATCTCGAAATAAAAAATGAATAATAAATCTATAGCAGTTGGACTTGTATTTGGTGTTGGTATGGCATTGGCTTTGAATAATTGGCTGCTTGGTATTATGTTTGGCATAATTTTTTCGGTAGCAATGAAGGAAAAAGAGAAGAGAGAAGATTCTTCAAACGAAGAAGAGTAGCCCCACATACGTGGGGTTTTTTGTTTGTGGGATGATTGCTAGATTTTGGATATGAAAGATAAAATTATTATCCAGGATGACAGAGGCAATGATGTCACTGTTGAGACTAAGTCCTTTCTAAAGCATATCATTCAATTTCATCAAACTGGAGTAAGTGTTCATGAAGAAAGAGGCCACTACTTTACTGTTGACGATAATTTTAGAAGAATGTTAAATGAGAAAATCAATAAAAATGATTAACCGCATCACATTACAACTTCAATCTTCACTCACTTCTCTGCAGAAGGTTCAGCAATACTTGATTACGAAAGCCTTTCTTATCGCAATGGTATTATTTACCAGTTGTACCACACCCCCGAGAATAATATACGAAGGGGAACGAAATAATTATGGAGATTATCACGGAAAAGGTGTAATTACTTACTCAACAGGAGTACAATGGGAAGGTGAATTCAAAGATGGTGAACCGTATAATGGTCGGGGGACATATATTTTCCGTAATGGTGAAAAGTTTATAGGAGAGTTCAAAGATGGTAAACTAAATGGTCACGGGACATACACTTTACTTGGTGGTTATCAATATGTAGGAGAGTTTAAAGGTAAAAATTTCAATGAAATAAAACATTTTCTTACCAGTAATAATGGAACAAGGTATGATGGTCTAATAGTGAGAGGAACAAAAGAGTCCGGATATGGGATTTTTTTTGTAATATCAAGGATATCACCCGATGGGTTAAATCGTTTTGGATTTAAATACGAAGGAGAGTTCAAAAATGATAAATTCTATGGACATGGGACAATCACCTTTCCTGATGGTGAAAAATATGTAGGTGATTGGAAAGATAATGAATATAATGGTCAGGGGACATTCACCTTTCGTGATGGTAAAAAGTACGCAGGTGAGTTCAAAGACGGTAAACTAAATGGTCTGGGGACACAGACCTTTTCGGATGATGCAAAATATATAGGTGAGTTCAAAGATGATAGATGGAATGGTAAAGGTGTTTTTTTTAATATAAACGATGAAATACAGTCAGGTACTTGGGTTAACGGTATTTTTAAAAAGAATTGGCCTATTGAAGCTGTGGATAATTTTTTAAGAAACAAATATCCCCAATTCAAAGGTTTAAACTATTCAACATCAATCAATACAAATTGATTAAGTAATTAATCATCAAACCCTTTCCCCGTGGGGTTTTATGTTTGTGGGATGATGGGTAAATTCATCGGTGCGATTTCCAACGTATAAAATATTTACTATCCTATTTTTGATATTATTTGTTAGCTGTGCATCAAATAAAAAGAAATATGCTCCTGATGAATATTCCGATGAATATTTAACCGATGATTATTCTCAAGGCAAGTTAGATGATTATTATTTAACCGATGGTTATACGCCAGTTTTTACCACTGGTATTGACTCAAAGAATAGTCCAAAAGAACATTTTATGGCTGGACCACCTGTTGATGAAACAAAATTAATTAAAAAAGATGGTCTATTGTATAAACCAAAATTATTAATAAAAATATTTGGCCCAGGTGAAACGTTTACAGGAAAAGCAATAAACTATTTTCAGAGTGGTTTAAAAAAAAGTGAAGGTACTTACTTAAATGGTAAAAAAGAGGGAAATTGGATCTATTGGTATGGAGTTTTGGGCCCAGATATTATTGAAAGCAAGGGTTACTATAAATTTGGATATCGAGATGGATTATGGGAATATTGGTATCCCAATGGTGAAAAGAAAGAAGTTGGAAATTTAAGCAACCAAGAACGAGTTGGAAAATGGACTTATTACAATAAAGATGGTTCACTAGATATAGTTATAAACTACTAATTTGATTTTCCTATTTTTCATCATCAAGGCTCACATTCGTGGGATTTTTTATTTGTGGAATGATGTGTACAATTAATTTATAAAAATGAAAAAACTGGCAGAATATATACATTGGGTTGGATTTATTGGAACTTGTTTTATGTTAGTTTTATCAGTTCTTGACCCAAGCAGAGATGAACTGGTAATTCATTTTATTGCCTCTCTAATACCTAATACTTTGAGTTGGTTGTTAGCAACCATGATCGATGGAAAAAGAAATTACTTTCCTGTCTTAAAAGGTTAATTAATTCAAGCCTTCCATTCATGGGGTAACTGTAAAAAAGATTCTATAAATATAGCCTTTTGTTGAAATATAGGATAAGAAAAAGAAGGGATGGGTTAAGAAGTGTCAAACATAATTGTAATTCAGGTTAATCACAATCACTCCTATCCTGGTCTCCCACATAATCTTCGACACAAGATGGATATGGAGGACAGAGTTGGTTGTTGGTAATATTAATTAAACAATTATTTTCAATAAGGTTACAGATACTCTCCGGTATTACTCCCGTGAATTGATTATCGTTCAGGATCAATTTAGTCAAGTTGATTAAATTACTAATCTCGGATGGGATTAACCCACTGAAGTGATTATTTTCTAAACCTAATTCAGTTAGATTAGTCAAATTACTTATCTCTGTAGGGATTGGTCCAATGAATTGGTTATTATATAAAAACATTCGATTCAAATTGGTTAGGCTGCCTATCTCAGGTGGGATTAACCCTAAGAATTGATTATCCCGTAAATTCAAATAAGTTAGATTAGTCAGGTTCCCAATCTCAGGTGGTAATTCTCTCGTGAATTGATTTTCATATAAGACCAAACGTGTTAGATTAGTCAGGTTCCCAATCTCTGGTGGTATTTGTCTTGTAAGTTGGTTATTACCAAAGTTTAAACTAGTCAAATTTATCAGATTCCCAATCTCTGGTGGTATTCCCCCAGTAATTTGGTTATCGTTTAAGCCCAGGTAAGTCAAATTTGTCAGATTACCTATCTCCGATGGAATAGACCCCGTGAGTTGATTCAAAACTAAATTCAAATAAGTTAGATTAGTCAGGTTTCCAATCTCTGGTGGTATTCCTGTCAGTTGATTATTACCAAAGCTCAAATAAATCAAATTGGTCAAATTCCCTATTTGTGACGGTATCTCTCCTGTAAATTGATTGCCACCTAAATTCAAATATGTCAAATTAGTCAGGTTCCCAATCTCTGGTGGTATCTCTCCCGTAAGTTGATTGCCACTTAAATTCAAGTAAGTTAGATTAGTTAAATTCCCTATCTCCGGTGGCATAGGACCATTGAGCCCCTTTACATTTAAATATAGGGTATCTGTATCTTCTACAGAATAAACTTCTCCCCATAATGTTAATTCAGTTGACGCGGTAAATAATTCTTCTGGTTTATCTTCACAACCCCAATAAATCAATAATAATAATACAGATAATATTGGGTTAAGTTTTTTCATTTAAGACTCCTTAGGTCACCCAAATCTAACAAATAATACTAAGCACG
>CAZCHA010000120.1:0-4819 GCA_964498175.1 uncultured bacterium | reverse complement strand
ATAGCTGGGCTCATCCTTACTGTTGGAATGTCAATAGATGCAAACGTCATTATTTTTGAACGTATTCGTGAAGAACTGCGTAAAGGTAAAACACCGAAAGCTGCCATTGACGCTGGGTATGACCGAGCATTGACAACCATCATTGATGCAAATGTTACAACCCTAATCGCATCCCTAGTTCTTTATCAGTTTGGTACAGGGCCCATTAAAGGATTTGCCACAGTACTATTCTGGGGAATTTTAATCTCCATGTTCACCGCTGTATTTGTTACACGAACTATTTTTAATGCATATACATCACGTAAAGGGCTCACAACATTGAGTATTTGACATGAGAATTATTAAAGAAACACATATTGATTTTATGAGTAAAACTGGTTTAGGTGGACTTTTATCTGCCTTGTTGATCGTGGTAGGAGTTGCATCCATTGTCATAAAGGGTGGACCTAAATTAAGTATCGATTTCAAAGGCGGAACCATGATTGCGGTGAATTACACTGATCCGGTGGATATCAATGAAGTTCGTTCTGCTTTAAATCAGGTAAACATAGATGGACAGACATTTGATTTCAGCAAAGCTGAGATAAAACATTTTGGGAATGAGTCAAATGTAGCAGTTCGTCTCCCAAGTATAGATGATGAGCCAGAGCAATTTGCACATAAATTTGTAGAAAAAATGGCAGAAACATTTCCGTCACTGGTTCCTGACGATAGGTCAAAATTTATTCTTTCCATTGATAAAGTAGGGCCTAAAATCGGTGCTGAATTGAGCGGTGACGCAATCATGGCAATCTTTAGTACCTTAGCATTGATCCTGATCTATATTTCCATTCGATTCGAATTCAAATATGCTGTGGGTGCCATTGCAGCTCTAGCTCATGATATATTGATTACATTGGGTATTTTCTCTTTATTGGACTTTGAAGTATCTCTTGCTGTAATAGCAGCATTTCTAACTATCGTGGGTTATTCTTTAAACGATACAATTGTTATCTTTGATCGAGTTCGTGAAAATGTAAAAGGGTTGAAAAATGCGACTCTTTCATCCGTAATCAATGAAAGTATCAATCAATCAATGAGCCGAACCATCATTACATCTCTCACCACATTATTTGTTGTATTGGTGTTATTTATAGTAGGAGGCGAAGTTATTCATACTTTTGCCTTTGCCATGATTGTTGGTGTGATAATTGGCACCTATTCCAGTATTTTTGTTGCCAGCCCTGTGGTTATCAAAATGGGATCCGACAATTAAGGTAAAATAATTAACATTCAACAATTTTTACATCGCCTCGCATCCTGAGTTTTTAAAAGGACGAGGCGTTTTTTTTAAATGAAACCAAAAGTATTAATTAATTATGCGGTCCTCTGTTTTATTTGGGGTACTACCTGGATCATATTAAAAAAAAGTCTCGTAGATGGAACGCCACCATTTTTTGGGTCTGGTTTTCGATTTTTCTTTGGTGGTATAGTTCTCTGGGGTATTATTTTATATAAAAGAGATTTTCCATCTTTCACAGCTATACCGCTGCAGCTTTATGTACAATTTGGGATTTTGAATCTGACAATTTGTTATGGTCTGACTTATTGGGCAACCCAATTTATTTACTCAAGTTTATCAGCTCTTATTTGGGCAGGGTTTCCGCTTTGTGTTGCTGTTTTTTCATATTTTATGCTCCCTAATGAAGTTTTTACAAAAAAGAAAATTACTAGTCTACTCCTTGGAACTATCGGCGCTTTGTTAATTTTAAGAGAAGGCCTGAATTTTAAGGGAGACCAAGTTGTTATTGGCATTCTAATGGTCGTATTTGCGGTAATAATTGCAGGTTATCCAAATGTTTATCTAAAAAGATATGCAAATGCGGTTACATCCCTCCATCTCAATGCAGTTAGCCAATTAATAGCTGGAATAACATTACTAATTATTTCTTTCATATTCGAGTCAGACCAGATAATGGTCTGGAGCAATTTCAATATTTTTGCTTTGGCCTATCTAACTATTTTTGGCTCTCTTATTGCCTGGTATATTTATTTTTGGCTTTTTCCTCATATTTCCATGTCACAGATCTCATATATTGCCTTTTTTCCACCGGTTCTGGCTTCCATTCTAGGATGGGTTTTCCTAGATGAAAAATTGTCCATTCTCGCTATAATCGGAGGTGGTTTTGTTATCTTTGGAGCAGTACTTGTAAATCTCAATGAATGAATTTTCTACTATAGAAACACCCATCGGAACGCTGGGAGTTCGCACAAATTCTAAAGGAATTTATCGCCTCCATCTTGCCAATGATGTAGATTATAGGGAAATGCAAACACCTTATAATAACCAATCCCCTATTCTTAAAAATGCCCTTAATCAACTTCGTGAATATTTTAATAAAAACCGGACAACATTCTCGGTTCCCCTTGATTTACAGATGCCGCCATTTTATGAAAAAGCATTGATGGAAGTAGCAAAAATACCATATGGAAAAACAGTTTCATATCAAGAAATTGCCCGCCGAGCAGGAAATGTGAAAGCAGCCCGAGCTGCTGGATCGGCCAATGCCAATAATCCAATTGCAATATTTATACCCTGTCATAGAGTCTTGGCTTCTGACGGGACATTGGGAGGCTATGGTGGTGGGCTCGATATAAAAATGATTCTCTTGGAACATGAAGGTTTGGATGTCAGGCTGTAACTTGGAAATATTACGATTACATTATTTTGGAGTTTTTTTATTAAATAATCAAATGTTTCTCTCTCTTTTTTTACCTGTAAAGTCCAATTAACTTCTTTACCTTATGAACTCGATCATACAAAACTTTAGATCAAAACTCTTTGCCGGGATTGCGACTGCGCTACCATTATTCCTGACTTATGTTTTGTTGGAATTTTTATTTATCACTTTGGATGAAATGTCTGGCCCCATTCTTGATAAAATTGGATTAGAAATTCCCGGACTTGGAATTTTGCTCACATTACTTTTAATCTTTTTTCTTGGTGTCCTAGTAACCAACTTTTTAGGCCGCAAGGTTTTCAATATTGGCGAACGTATCGTTAAAAAAGTTCCTGTTGTAAATACAATTTATTCAACCTTGAAGCAGATAACAGAAACATTTACAAAAGGGACTTCAGATACATTCCAAGGTGCTGTTTATATCCAATACCCACGACAAGGACTTTGGACTATGGCCTTCATTAGTGGTGAATCAAAAACTAAAGATGGAATTCCCTTTTACCATTTATTTGTCCCTACAACACCAAATCCTACTTCGGGCTTTTTTCTCATGATTCCCCAAGCCGATGCTGTTCCTACGGGGATGTCCGTGGAAGAAGGGCTCAAAACAATCATTTCAGGTGGTTTGCTTGCTCCTGAGGAGAATCCACTTCCTTAGGAATTGTTACAAAATAACGTATGCAGATCAAATACATTGATGGTCCACGGCTCCTCAAAGCAATCCAAGCCGGAATTAATCACGTTATCACCCGAAAGGATTATCTGAATAAAATTAATGTGTTTCCTGTCCCTGACGGTGATACTGGAACTAATATGGCCTTTACACTGGCTACTATTTCTGAAGAAACAAAATCCAATAATAATAAACAAGTTTCAAAGGTAGCTGATGCAGTTGCAGATGCATCTCTAAACGGCGCAAGAGGTAATTCCGGGTCTATCCTCGCTCAATTCTTTGTAGGGTTTGCTGATGGGATTGGGCCTTTTCGAAGGCTCACACCAGAGCGGTTTTCTAAAGCCATTAATACTGCAAAAAATTATTCTTACGATGCATTATCTGAACCAAAGGAGGGAACAATTCTTTCGGTCATTTCAGATTGGGCATATTCGGTTAATAACATTTATAAAAAGCATGATGATTTTGTCATGATCCTGGATTTTGCTTTTGAACAAGCGAACGAATCCTTACGGAAAACACCGGATAAATTGGCAATCTTAAAAAAAGCCGGTGTGGTGGATGCAGGGGCTCAAGGATTTGTGGATTTCCTGGATGGAATCAATCATTTTATCAAGCAAGGCGAAAAAGATGATGTAGACACATCCACAATTGCCGAACCGGTGGATAATTTTGAAGTGGAAATGACTGATGAATTTCGCTATTGCACTGAATGTCTTGTGGCCGGAGATGATATCGACCGGATCAAACTCAAAGAACAATTGATGAATCTGGGTAGCAGTATCGTTCTTGCCGGTTCCAAAAAGAAAGCAAAGATCCACATTCATACAAATGACCCACAGGCGGTTTTCACCTTGGGGCACGAATATGGTACTCTTAGTGGCGAAAAAGCTGACGACATGCTGAAACAGCAAAAAGATGCTCATGGGAGCCATGAAGAAATTGCAATTGTAGTAGATTCCGGCTGTGACCTTCCTGAAGATCTCATTGATGAATTCAATATCCACATGGTGCCCGTTCGTCTGAATTTTGGAGATGAACATCATGTGGACAAGGTTACCATCACCTCAGAAGAATTCTGGCACCAACTCCAAACCAACTCTATCCATCCTCAAACTTCTCAGCCAACACAGGGTGATTTTCGGCGACAATATCAGTTTTTGACCGGACATTATAATAATGTCATATCGATCCATTTACCTGCCTCTGTGAGTGGAACCATGCAATCTGCGACGCTGGCTGCGAGAGATGCAGAAGATTTACCCATTGAATTAATCGATTCTCAAAACGGTTCAATCGGTATCGGTTTGATTGCTCTTAGGGGAGCCGAAGCAATTAAATCAGGAAAGACTAAAGAAGATATCTTGAAAATTATTCATCAGGCTGTTGAGAATACATCCATTTATATCGGATTGGAGACACTGGT
>CAZCHA010000119.1:2345-4825 GCA_964498175.1 uncultured bacterium | reverse complement strand
TTTTCACTTTTTAACGGACTTGCCATTAAATGATCAAAATTGTGTAAATGTGCATCTACTACTGCATCAATCATGCCATATACATAAATAAAGCCGATCCACCAGGCATACTTGTTCCTTTTTTCAAGATACCTATGCTGACTGAGCGGATAAGTGCCATTATCATAATCTTTGTAAATATCTCTGTTTATAATCCAATAATTAATCGCAGCCACCTCGCAACTAATGATTAATGCCGATTTAATCCATTTCCCATTATAAGCTTGCCCAAGTCCAGGAACTAACGACCAGTAAAATGCAATTTTTGAATTTTTTAATTTTTCGTCTTTTAATGGTAAAGCGAAAACAAAACCGATCATTAGTATTAGAATGATGGGAAAATGTAATCTCATTTGTTTACACAAATGCAATACATTCAATTTCGACTTTGGCATTCAGGGGTAATCCAGACACCTCTACCGTGGATCTTGCAGGAAAATCAATGCCACTAAAAAATGCTTTAAATGATTCATTCACATAATTGAATCCTCTTAGATCCGTGACAAAAACAGTGAGTTTGACAATATGGGATTTATCTACACCTGCAGCTTTAAGAATTGCATCAATATTCTGTAACGCTCGAAACGTTTCAGATTTGATTCCTCCCTCTATTATTTTTCCTGTTCCAGGGACAATTCCTACCTGCCCAGATGTATAAATAAAGCCTTTGGATTCTACGGCCTGGTTATAGGTACCAATAGCCGCCGGTGCATCAGGTGTATGGAGTATTTTTTTCATGATATTTCAAATCTTTTTTCTAAACAAATACAAGGAAGTCCCACATCTTCATTGAGTTCACGATAAGCGGTCCCATCAAATTTCCGCAGGAAAAATTCACCTACGGCGGCGACAGTAGTTTCAAACAAATGGCCACCAATAGTTTGCATATCGTGGTCGGATAAAACCACATGAGCATGGACAAAAGGAATGCCTTCTTTCAGGGTGACATTCCCTTCAAAATTGACCAATTCCCAAACTTTTGGGAAAGGTTTACGGATATATTCTTTCGCGATTGTATCATAAGCGCCAATTTCTGTTTTTTTAACTGCACCAATCCCAGAAATCTTTGCATTCGTGATCTCCTGATCCTTACAAAATTGGGTTAATGTATCCATAACTTTTTCATTTTTTTCAATATAAATGAAAAAATCTTTTTCTACACATTTAAACTGCATTTTAATCTAGACCGTTAATTTTTTTATCAGTAATGTTTTTGTTTTTTCCAATGCAGGAATAATGGCAGCATTTTCCTTTCCACCTGCAGTGGCAAGATGAGGTTTACCACCACCACCACCACCAATAAATACTCCAATTTCTTTCGCCAATTTTCCTGCAAAAATCCCATTTTCATTTAAATCTTTTGAGACCACAATTACGGCAAATGGTTTTTCATCACCTTCGCTGAAAAGGACTCCAATGCCGCTGGTCAATTTATTAAATAATTTGTCACCTATACCTTTCAATTCATCAATTGTTTCGACAGATATTTTTTTAATGATGATAGTATGATCACCAACGGTTTCAGAGTCGTATAACAGGTCAATTTCTGAAGATGACTTAATTTTTTTCTGTTTTAATTTTTTGCTAAGATCTTTTTTCTCCTGTAGCAGAATAGATATTCTTTCTGCCATCCCGGATGGTGGTGTATTAAGCAATTGTTGCAAAGTTGATAAAACTGTAGCATTGGATTGCATTTCTTCAACTGCTTTTTGTCCTGTGATGGCAACAATTCGCCTAACACCTGAAGAAAGGGATGCTTCTTCGGTAATCTTGAAGGAACCAATATCACCTGTCTGTTTCACATGGGTTCCACCACAAAGTTCCAAAGAATAATCGCCAACACTGACCACACGGACTTCATCACCATATTTCTCGCCGAAAAGAGCTTCAGCTCCCGCTGCCTTAGCATCATCAAAACTTCTACTTGTAACATCTAACGTTGTGTTTAACAAGATCTGTTGGTTAACAATTGATTCAATTTCCTTAATTTGATCTGCAGTTATCTTTTCAAAATGGGTTAAATCAAATCTTAAATAATCTGGATGGACTAATGAGCCTGCTTGGTTGACGTGATCTCCTAAAATATATTTCAGTGCTTTATACATTAAATGGGTTGCAGTATGATTATTCATAGTGGACTGCCGTCGAGCTGCATATACTTTACAATTAACCTCTCCTTGTTCAGTCATCACTCCTTTGCAAATATGAATGAATGAATCATTATCTTTTTTTACATCCAATACCGTAAGCTCGACCCCTTCCCCATTAATTATCCCCATATCACCTATTTGCCCACCAGATTCGGCGTAAAATGGGGTTTGATCTAATACAACAAGAATAGAATCACCCTGAATCGTATATCGCCGAATTTGAGATTTAGATTCTAATGATTCATATCCCAAAAAGATTGAATCATCTCCATCGGAAACAATGATCCATTC
>CAZCHA010000119.1:0-2245 GCA_964498175.1 uncultured bacterium | reverse complement strand
CCAAATCGGGCAGCCCGCCGGAGAATTCTCCTTATAACGTATCCACGACCTTCATTTGATGGCAATGCACCATCCGCAATAGAAAAACATAACATTCTAATATGGTCTGCAATCACACGAAAAGGAATCGGATTGACTTCATATGTAAAATCAGACAATGATTCAATTTTATGAATAATTGGTAAAAATAAATCTGAATCATAATTGCTTTCCTTTCCCTGGATGACTGTGGCTATTCTTTCTAAACCGGCTCCAGTATCCACATGTTTCTCTGGAAGGTCTTCCAGAGTATTTGCATCAATACGATTATTTTGTATAAAAACCAGATTCCATAATTCCCAATATTCATCCGAATTATTAACTCCTTTAGGATCCTGGCTTTCAGGATCATCACCAACATAATAATGAATTTCTGAACAAGGCCCACAAGGCCCCGTTTCTCCCATTTCCCAAAAATTATCCTTTTTCCCACATCGGAGAACCCGATTATCTGCAATATCAGTTACTTCAGTCCAAAGATCAAAAGCTTCATCGTCATCTTCGTAAACTGTGGCCCAAAGCCTATCTTTATCTAGTCCCCAAACTTCAGTGAAGAGTTCCCATGCCCATTGGATTGCTTCTTTTTTATAATAATCACCAAAGGACCAATTTCCCAGCATTTCAAAAAATGTGTGATGAAAAGTATCTACACCCACTTCTTCTAGATCATTATGTTTTCCCGAAACACGAATACATTTTTGGCTATTTACTGCACGAAGGTTTATCGGAGTCGTTTGATTTAAGAATATGGGCTTAAATTGGTTCATCCCTGCATTTGTGAAAAGAAGTGTAGGGTCATCATTTGGTACCACTGGAGAACTACGGATAAATTGATGCCCTCTATCCCTAAAGAAGTCAATAAATGATTGTCTAATTTCTGCTGATTTCATTGATAATATTTCGTATTTCTTATAACAGCATTAAAAAGAAAAACTAGTTTCAATACTGGTCATATTAATTGTTTCACCTTCATCCTTGACATCTCCATCTCCGTTAAAATCTTGAAATGTCCTTCGGAATATATAAGTTAAAACCATGCCATTCCCCAGTTTAAGTGATGCATTATATCCCGTAATTGTAGATTCAGAATATTCAAAATCAAATGGGTTTGGCACATTTCTTTGTTGGTAAAACCAAGATGCTCTATCAATTTTACTAATCGGTTTAGCTAATTTAAATATTGCAGTAAAACTCTGGTTGGATGCTTTTTCAAAATCATTAATCTCTGAATTATACTGTTCACCCTTCAGGTTTTGAAACGCCATCCCCGCATCAAACAAACTCCCAAGATTAATATTCAATGATGAATAAAAACCATTCTGTTTCCCATAGGTCCCCAGTTTGCTTGCTTTTGTAATAATTGTACCCTGATTCCCTGATATACTCTGGAAAGTAGCCCGCTCTATTTCGTAGGATCGATTAAAATACCCAAACTCAAAATTTCCTTTCGGTATCATCCGAAATTCAAAATTAAATTTTGCAGGGCCGAATCCTGCAGACAGACCAAAAGGAATTAATCCATATCCTGCCGTAGTATCCTGGCCAGTTATGGGATAAATTGTTTCACCAAGTAATGCTGCGTATTGCGCATATGCATCCAAGGAGATGGGTCCTTCACGAAGTAGAGGAATTCCAATATCTAGAGCAAATGAATTAATTGGATCTGATTCTTTCTTAATATTGATAGGTTCAGGTTTAGTTGATACACCATCTGGGTCAATTACAATTCCCCATAATGGCCAAGTAAAACTTGAATCTGTCCAACCATCACCATCTACGTCAAATTCATTTAAGGTATCGTTATCTGCCCAACCATCACCATCTGTATCTACCCACCAATTTCGATTATTAGGGAAATCATCCACAAGATCTGGACGGCCATCATCATCTGAATCCTTTAATCCAAGATACTGGTTTCGATCACCTACCCAAGAGATGCCTCCTGTAAATCCATGAGAGATGGGAGCAGAAAGACGTACACCGGTTACACCAAGGTTTTCCTTAAAATCATTAGTAAAACCATAAACATTAACACCAAAGGCCTGGGTTCGAAATTCCATGCCAACTTTTCGAACCTGCGGATATAAAAGTGTGTTGGTATAATTATTTAAAAGGATACCATACCCCATGGTTACATTATCTAGGGCACCAATTTTAAAATAATTCTTGTCCCAGCGGTTGCCATACCGAATATAATAAATTTTGT
>CAZCHA010000118.1:0-4866 GCA_964498175.1 uncultured bacterium | reverse complement strand
AGCCGAATACTGAAATAAAAACGGTTATAGGAGATTCAATTACAGTTAAAGGTCGTTGTATTGGATATGATGATCTATTGGATGAGGTGCGAATGGATCATGTATTCTGGGTACAGAATTAGTATAATCCCCAGAAGTAAACTGCTATCACATTCTTAATCTAGATGCTCTTATTTTAAATAAAGAATTTTTCTAGAATCAATAAAACCATTTTGATTTATTTTAATGAAGTAAACTCCTGAACTCATGCTAAAGGGTGTTAAATCAAAATTGATTTGATGAGAGCCAATTGTGGAAAATTCATGAATTGAAGTTGAAATCGTTTGCCCCAAAAGAGAAATAATAGCAATCTCAACAGATTGATTCGGATTACCAACACTCATCTCAAGAGTAATGAATGAATTGAATGGATTTGGAAAAACGCTATGAATAGAAATTTCCGTTGGGGTTATATCACTAACTAAAGATAAAATACCATTTTCAGACCCTGGCGTTGGCGTCATATAATCCCAAAGTAATAGTTCTTCTACAACTCTACCATAAGAAATATCTGCATCTTGTTCTGGGAATGTTAAAGAATCAAGAATTGTATTACCATCAGGTGATACTATAGCCAAAAATTCACCTCCTGAAGAAAGTTTAAAATTGGTATGTAAATCGCCCTGTTCATCATCATTATCACACCAAATGATGAGAAAACTATCTGGTTCAATTGTAATATTTGTAAATGGGAAAGACCACTTGGTTAATTGATTTTGATTATCAGTTAAATAATAGCCATCTAATTCAACTGGTGTTTCCCCATGGTTAATAAGTTCAATCCAATCGTCAAATTCGCCATAATCATCATCAAGTGTTAGATCATTAATCGCAAGTAATTCATTTATTTGAATATCACTTAAATCATTCGGATTTACAATTGTTAGAGATTTATATCCTTCAATTGGATATCGTTCAACTTGACCATTTTTAATTGCCGTTAAATACCAGTCAATCTCACCTTCTGTCTCCATAACAACTGTACCAAACCAGCGATCTTGCTCTTCTACCTTTGTTGAATTCTCAATAGGACTGTAACTTAATTGAAATGTTTCCCAATCATTTGAATTTATACGATAATGGAAAATGATATTATCTATTCCAACTGGACCAAAAGCAGACACACTTATTGAAAAAGTATCATTCAATAACATAGATTGATGAGATGGAATAACTTCATAAATAAATGGATCTTCGCCAGAGTAATACAGCTGATCATTTAATGATGAAACACGATCAGAAATAAATCTTTTAATGCCTTGTTTAATATGTTGATTTTGGTAGTTATATCCATAACTTGAATTAAAGTCCGACATATTAAACCCATAATCCAGCGTTCGCCATTCATCGTCCTGTGCTGCTGCTATGGAGGCATTGTGCCAAGAGTCCAATTGATTGTCCCATTCCGAATTGTTAAAACTTGTATTTATATAAAATTCTAAAAAATGAGTAAATAAATTTTTGTAACGATTTTGACTGAAAAGATAATCAGTAAGTGGGCGACCATCCCCATCTATCACCGCATAATCGTATGGATTAATGGATGACCAATCAATTTCAAACCAATCGACACTGAATGAATTATCATAATCATAAGGAATCCAATGAATGAGGTCATCACTAGGATTGTGATACAAATAAAAGTTATTTCGAAGAAACCTATAGTCATCCCAACTTCCTGTTAAAATATTAACTGCAAAGTATTGGAGTGTTTCTTTAATACTCAAAACCATTTCTAAGGAATCTGGTGCTTGGTTTATGATCCTGATTAAACGAGCTAATTTAGAATAATCATATTCTTCTTTATTCGTTTTTAATTCATAGGGTCGTGTATCATCATAATATGGATAATAATCTTCTGGGTTATCCCCTCGATAAGTCAAATCTGCCGGCCAAATACATTTCCAAAGATTTCCTGAATCATCCTCATAATTTCGGTTTAAAAAAGTATCATCAATATGCTCAATCGAAATATATAATCCATAATATTCACCATTGATGAATACCTTTGTGTGGGATGCTCTTGTTGAAGGGACACCAATTTCCTGATAAAAATCCCAACAGAGTTTTGAGCGGACAATCGAAGGATCATTATGCTCACCATTGAGATTTATTTTTTCAATATCATAAAAGTCTCTTCCGGAAATAAAATGATTAAAATCCAATTTAAAGGATTTTTTTTGCGCATTTCTTGATGTATTCCCACGTAGCCTAAAACCAACTGAATCAATAACATCATCAATAAAGGCATTTTGAAAATGGATTGTTGCCAGATGGAAAGAATCACTCTCAACATTTTCATAAATCCAGATCAAATCTTCAGGATCCACCGTGATTTCTATAATGGCCATTTCTGAATCATCATAAACTTTCCACGATTCATCACCGAAAAGAAAACCTAAAAAAATAAGTGAAAAAATAAATTTATTTTTTTGAAAAATAGAAATCATGACTTAGTGGATTTATTGTTAATTCTATCAGTTTATCATTCATCTCATATTGTCCTGGACCAATTAATTTAGTTAAAAGAATATTCTCAAAAGGGAATTCAATTTCGATAGTTTTAGAATCTTTACTATTGTTAAAAGCTACAAGAATCATTTCATCAAAATATTTTTTCAGCAGGATTAAAACAGGACCTTCATTATACAGAATCATTTGGTCTCCTAAAGCCAGGCTGGAATATTCAGTCCTTAAACCATTTAATAAAGAAAATGTTTTTTTCAATTCCATTTCCTTATCTGAAATATTGAATCTCATCATTCGTCGATTTCCCGGGTCTCCTTCTCCCATCAATGCAATTTCTTCTCCATAATAAATAATAGGAATACCCGGTTGCGATATATTAAAAGCATGAAAGTTTGCCATTTTAGAGTAGGTGGATAGTTGGCGTATCTTCCCAACCGGATCATCAAATGATCTTGCGGTTCCATTATCATTGAATTCAATTTGGCCATCTGCATAGCCTGAAAATCTAAGCTGATCGTGACTACTGGTTATATTACCCATCAAATGAATTGGACCAAATGTTTTTCTGTTCTCTGCTATAACATCCCCTAGATCAGAGAAATTTGGCTGATCAGAACTAAAAACTCCTCGTGAATTAAAGTAAATACTGAAATTGAATTGAGCATCCAATTCTGCAGGATTAACATAGGAACCAATCAATTCGTCCGATCCAAAAGTTTCACCAATTTGATAAATATTTTTTTCAGGAAATCTTATTTTTGCTGATCTTGTAAGAGATTTCCAAAATGAATGGGGAACATGTTTCACCGCATCCTGCCGAAATCCATCAAGATCATATTCTTCCATCCACCACATTGCATCTTCTACCACTTGATTTATTGCAAGAGGCGCAGATGGAAAATCAAATGAAGGAATAAATTCATCAAACCAAGTTGTAAGACGAGTGGCTCCATCCCATTGTCGAATATTCAGCCGCCCATCGGGAAGATTAACAGTCCCGAACCAATTCTTATGATCTCTTAAATATGGATGATCTTGATGGACGTGGTTTGAAACAAAATCCAAAATAACTTTCGTCCCTGTTTGATGAGCGGATTTTACAATGCTGTGAAATTCTTCACTTTTTCCAAATCTTGGGTCAATTTTCCGTGGTTCAATTGGCCAATAACCGTGATAACCGGAAAAGGTCCTATTTGGTGGAACCCATTCCACCCAACTGCTGTCCGGTTGTTTTTGGATGGGAGATATCCATAATGTATTCACTCCCAAGTCTTTAAAATATCCTTCATCCAGTTTTTGTTGAATCCCAGCAAAATCACCACCCATAAAATTGGCCAATTCATGAAGTTTTGGATCATGGATTGGTTTATTATTTAATGAATCTCCATCCCTAAACCGATCCACCATGATATTATAAATAATGGCGAAATGCCAATCATCAGAATTAGATGACAATGGCTCTCCATTTCGAATTATTGTTTGATTTTCAGGAATCATACGTCCTTTAGAATCTCGTCCAAATATTCTCAAAAGCCCTTCCTTGACTCCAGAAATATTAACCTTTACCCCTCCATCGGATAATAGATCAACAATATCAGCATGAAGTTCTTTATTGTCCAACAAAATAATCCAATCCTGGGGTGATGCTCCGTCATTCGACGGTAAATATTCAAAGTGTAGCCAATTCCCTTTATGATTATTTTTTACTAGCATACCCGGTTCTGTAATATTTTGATCTCTTAAATCTAAAATAGAGTTCCAACCACCAATATTATTTGAAATAAAAACAGGATTTTTCGGATCAATTTCTTCGATACCATCTACCACAAATTTATATTCATGCTTTTTGGGGGACATAAAAACCGTCCGACTAAATTGATTTCCACGTTTGAGTAATGGCAAAGCAGACCGTGACCAATCATTAAATCCGCCCATAACAACTACTGTGTTTGCTTTTTCAGATTCAAATGAAAAGGTATGCCGAGCCATAAACTCATATTCAATAAAAATATGAATAGGTCGCCCATCTGCAATTAATGAAATATTTTCGAACCCGGATGTAACTGAAGAAGCATCTATTATTAACTCGTTACCCAACAATGAAATATGTTGTAAAGATTCATTGAACAAGAGACTGACATTTTCATTCCTAAAATAATTAGAAAGATCAAATGCCTTTTCCTCTCCCATTTTCACTTTCAAAACCGGAATTGGATAAAGAGGATCCATTGCAGTGTGAAATTCACATGAAACAAATATTAAAAGAGAAAGTGAGAGAATGTTTTTAACCCGAATCATTAGTTGTAATTTAGTAACTCTATTTAGAGTTGATAAATAATAATCATCCCGACAATATGA
>CAZCHA010000117.1:0-4889 GCA_964498175.1 uncultured bacterium | reverse complement strand
GGTTGAGCGGTTGTTAGGTTAGCTGATAGATCACTTGCAGTCATTTGTATCACATGTTCTGATCCGTTAGATAATTCATACGTTACCCAATTATGCGTATAGGGGGAGTCGCTTACGGTTGCTACTAATTCATCATCTACATAGAATTTAACATCTTCAATCCCCATGTTGTCTATGGCAAAACCAGAGATTAAAACAGTATCACCAACTGTTTGACTTGAAATTGGTGTAAGTATTGCCACCACTGGTGGTGTTGTATCATCTCCTGGTATAACAACATTATTAACCAAAACAGCAATTGGGGAGACATCTGTTGAGTTTCCACCTAAATCTGTTATGGTGATAGAAATAACGTGTATACTATCTTCTGCAGCTAATTCTGTATTCCAATCGTAGGTATAAGGATATTCAGAATTTGTTCCTACCGTATTCCCTTCAATAAAATATTCTACTTGTTCTATTCCTATATTATCTGATACTGAAACCTGAATCGGTACAATGCCGCTCACCGTTTGACCGGCGTAAGGATAAAGAATGAAACCGGTAGGTGGAATATCATCTTCATTATCCACAAAAATTGCGATGGGTTGTGTTTGTGTATCATTCTCACTGGTATCAAAAGCTTTAACATACCAGATATGTTCAGAATCATCTTCAGCGTTCGTTGAATTCCATTCATATTGATATGGGTAAGATGTTACGATGAATTCTAATTCATAATTATGGTAAAACTCGACTCGGTTGATACTTACATCATCAGAAGCGATTGCTGTGATATTCACCATACCAGAAACTGTTTGATTGGCTGCAGGTTCGTAGATAACCACATTTGGCGGTATCACATCCGGTTCATCAATATTATTAACCCGAACCGTAACAGGGAAAAGAGCAGTAGTGTTCCCAACTGCATCAGTAAGATTTACATTGATAATATGGTCTGCGTCTTCAGCTTCAACTGTTGTATTCCATTGATACTCATAAGGTAAGACTGAATCCTGCCCTGCAAAAGATCCATCAATGATAAAATCTACAAAGCCCATTTCAACGTTATCATATGCGGAAACTTGGATAACAATTGTTTCTGAAACAGTTGCCGCTGAGGGCGGGTGAATAATTGTGCCTGTTGGAGGGATATTATCTTCAGCCTCATTGTTATCAATTAACACACTGATTGGGCCTAGTGTAATCTGGTTGCCTGTTACATCTTGGACATGAACGTGTATGGTATAACTGATATCATCAACTTCCACCGTTGTATCCCAATTGTATGTATAGGGAGATTCAGTAAGTGTAGCAACGGTATCACCATCAATATAAACATTCACAAATGCAACTTCTTCATTATCATTTGCTTCGACAATAATAGTGATCTCACCGGAAATAGTTTGCCCAGTATAAGGGAATATCAATGTGCCGGTTGGATTGATATTATCTAAATTATCAATTAATACACGTATAGGATTGGTTTGAGTCATATTACCTGCAATATCTTCTGCTTTGGCCCAAATAGTATGTTGTTCATCTTCTGCATAATCGGTTGTAATCCATGTATACTCGTAGGGAGCGTCTTTACTTGAAATGATTGCAGAATCATTCAAAAACATAGTCACCATGCCTAATTCAACATTGTCAAATGCATATGCCGACACAAGCACTGTATCAGACAAGATGGCTTGATCAGGTGGGAATGTGATGGTTAATGTTGGAGGAATAGAATCAGGCTCCTTTTGAACTTTGAACATAGGACCTTCACAACTCAATAACAGAATGGCAATTAAAATGATATTTAGGTTGAAATACTTCATCAATTGGATATTGTTACGAGAATTGGTTGAGCAATTGTGGTATGCCCTGCTTGATCCGTTACGTACGCAGATAAAGTATGCTGGCTTTCATTTTCTAAAGATGTTGTATCCCATTCAATTTGATATGGTTCCGTATAATCAATACCAATTGATTCTCCATCAATATAGAATTCAACGTTATCTACACCAAAGTCGTCTCCTGCCAGTACAGTAAAGGAAACTGTTCCACTTACAGTTTGTCCGGAAAGAGGATTCGAAATAGATCCAACAGGTGGTGTGCTATCATCAACGATATTATTTACAAAAACACTTACTGGAGGCACGTAGCTTATATTATCAGATGAGTCGGAAACAATAATACTAATGACATGATCTTCATCGTCAGTTTCACTTGTTGTATCCCATTCATACGTGTAAGGGAATGTGGTTAAAGTGTCTCTTGGAATACCGTCAATAGACAAGTTAATGTATTCCACACCAATATTATCTGTGGCTGAAATTTCGATTGTGATTGTTCCGCTCACTGTTTGTCCAGCAACCGGGTTTTGGATTTGACCACTAGGTGGGATATTATCAAAATTATCTACAAAGACCGCGATTGGCGGGGCGAGGGTAGCATTCCCATCCAAATCGAAGCCAATCACTGCAATAATATGATCCATATCATCGATAACTGTCTCAGTGTCCCAACTATAATCAAATGGATCAGAAGTATCCGTATGGATAGAATCACCATTGATAAAAAATTCCACTCGATCCATGCCGGTGTCATCTTCGGTTAATACTTCGATTGAAACTGTTCCCGTTAAATCCTGGCCGGCCACTGGATTTGTAATTAATACGACCGGCGGTGTTATATCTCCTGCTGGAATATTATCTACAAAAACAGAAATTGGGTTTAAAGGAGATTCATTGCCAGCCAGATCTACCAAAACAACACTGAGGGTATGTTCTGTATCTTCTTCTTCTAATGTGGTATCCCATGAATAATGATATGGTGCTTCACTATCCGATGTAATGTAATTACCATCAATGGAAAAAGCGACTTGATCCATAGCTCTATTATCACTTGCACTGACAATGATATCAACACTCCCGCTTACCGTTAAACCTGCGGGTGGACTGACAATAGAACCGGTTGGCGGAGTTACATCATTTTGTAAATTATTATCAATAATCACGTTGACAGGAGGGACAGTGGTTAAATTATTGCTCATATCCCGGACAATAACATAAATAGAATAATGGTCATCCACATATAATAGAGTATTCCATGGAAAAATATACGGTGGCTCTAAGACATATCCCTGAAGGACATTATTCACATAATAACTGACGTATTGTATACTGTCATTATCGGATGCTTCAACAGTTATATTAACGATTCCACTTACATATTGTCCGGAGAATGGATTTAATAAAAATGCAGTTGGAGGTTCATTATCATGATTATCTGCTTTAATGCGGACTGGAAAGGATGCATATGCATTTTGTACAAGATCATATGCTATAATAGATATAAAATGAAACTCATCCTCGATATAATCTCCAGTTTTCCATTCAAATTCAAAAATATCATTTACCCCTGAATTATCTGTACCAACCTTTTCTTGGTTTATATAGAATTGTACTGAATCAACTTCTTCATTGTCTGTTGCACGTGCAAGAACAGTAATATTACCAGCCACGGATATGCCATCAACAGGATATATTAAAACGGCTTGTGGCGGGGTTTTATCAGCGATGGGTAAATCGAGTGTTTCATTTTCACACGATAAGGTGCAAAGCAAAAAAACGATTAACCCAAAATTTGATAAGAATTTACAATTTGGTATCATGACTCAAATTTACGAACTATTTTTACGAATCCACCTAAAGACATTTTTACCAAATTTAGTTTTTTCAATTCGAAATATCATCCGTTGTGCGTAGGTAAAAGCTATGTGTTTCAATGAAAAAACATACATATTTCTTCCAAATATTTTTTCTTCATAAACTGGTGTAAAATAAAATGAATGTTTTTGTTTCCAAAGGTCATAAATCATAGATGTTAAAACAGATATAGGAATAATATATGAAATAGATTTATAGGTCACACCTGTTTCATACAGTCCTATAAAACTTGCTTTTGGAAGTAGATCATTATACTGATCCCAAACTTGCGGTATCAATCTTCGGTCTTTATGCCATTTCAATCTAGTATCCAGAGTAGCACCAATAAGGAACGTATAAAAGGGGTAGAAGAATCCCCGTTCAATGGAGTATTCGAGGATTGAATAATCTGTATTTATTTTTTCAATATGAAGGAGGGGAATAAATTTGGACTGGTTGATATCAGTTTTTATAAATACTTCCGGGTTTATCATATCATTATTGAATTGTATATCCAAAACATTAATCGTATCGCCACTCAAGGTATAGATGGTACCGGTTCGATTATTCATTTTTTGTAGATTTTGTTCAAAACTCCAACTACTGTGAAAAACCCGATTAAAATCATTGTAGATGTAATAAATATCTCTCAAGTAAAGTGAATCTGAGTCGCCTGTATCTTTAGAGACAAAGTATACAAATTCCATCCCAATAGAGTCAACGGATGCAACGATTGACTTTCCATTGTATTTCACGATAACGTGGTGGACATCAGTATCGTGGGAATTCGCCCGCAATACTGAAATAATAAAAATGAATATGCTCATCATCTGTTTCATGGGGCTTAAATTAAGAACCTTGTATGAAGAGTCAAATCCTACGTTTCTTTCTTTCTCTTTGCCTTTTTTTGGGTTCCTTTTCGTTGGCGCAACCTAAAATTAGTGTCGGATTGGGACTTGGTTTATATGAACCAACACTATCTGGTTTCGATGATAATGTTGATGTCCCTTTTCCAACGGGTACTATGTTTAATCGAAATTTACTTTTTAATTGGGCTGTCTATTATGAATTTTTCAGTAACGCCAGATTGGGATATAATTCCTATTCATCTTTTGAAGTGGGGAAATTAGATTTGATTAATTCTAAAGCTGTATATCGTCGAACGATTATTTATAGGATGTTTCCCTTAGAAACTTATTTTCGTTGGAAACC
>CAZCHA010000116.1:0-4919 GCA_964498175.1 uncultured bacterium | reverse complement strand
TTGCATTCCAAGTCACAAAATGGCGACCGGCAGATTGGTTTTGATTAACAACCGTATTGATATTTCTTCCCATGAGATCATAAATATTCAACTGTACATCTGATGCATCAGGTAAATCATAAGCGATCATTGTTGTTGGATTAAATGGGTTTGGAAAGTTTGGATGTAGGGCAAATTCACCAGGAATGTTTACTTCATTATCCACGGCAACAAAATACCCTGTAAACTGACCAAAACTATGGAAAACAGTTGTCAGAGGGTTTGCACCTGCATCTCCAGTAGCATAACTATCCATAGACATTATTATGGATGAATTATTCAAGTTTTCATCAAATTGAACCTCAATTTCAAGAATGGGCCCAGACCCTGCTTCAATCCCTGAAGAAAAATCATAACCAAGGAAATAATAAGTACCATCTTCTTGCTCTTCCGAACTGCCATCGACTATTCCATCATCGAATCGACCCACAGGAGTTACATTTGTTACTGTCATACTCTCGGGAATATCAACCAATGTAAATTGCAATGTTCCCACCAATTCAGTATTATTCAAATGAATTTCGAATGTTCCAGCCCCGCCAGGCATAAGTGCACCAGAAGTGTTTTGGATTGTGTAAGCTGCAGGCGGAATTCCGATATAGACCTCACCTGGAATTGATTCGGAATGCATTGGCAAATCATTAAAATCTGTAATCTCAGCATCCTGTAAATCCAAAACAACTATGGACGCATCTGGTGTGCCGGCAGGAATTTCAAATGTAACATCAGCTATATGGGAAATTCCTGGATTGATTGGTGAATTATGAGCATTGTTCACCAAGGTTACTCGATAATAATTCCCAATCACCATTCCCGACACTTCCCAGTCAGAAAAATCATGGGCGTCACTTACGTTCACTTCGGTCCCCATCATAAATGGTGGATCAGGTGCTATATCCAATTGAAGTCCATATACCGATTGTGTATTCTCTAAAATTATTGAAGATGTAAAATTGGAACCGCCATCCCCATAACCACCGGTTAAAGTAATATATTGTGTTTCAATCCCTACCTCATAGGTTGCACTTTCACTAGTCCAATTCAAATCAACAAAGTTTACATCCTGAATAGCAGTGCCGTTGGAGTAGGAAAGTGAAACTGTCATTGCCTCATCTGCATCCGGGTAAAGAATAGCGCGACACACAGCCCCATCTCCGGCTGTTAGGGGTCCTCCAAGACTTATACCAGTAATCGCGATAGTACCATTCCCCTGATTTGAAATCTCGATGGACCAATTCGAAGTTCTTTCCGTGGGCATAACATTAATACTGCTAATAACATCAGGATAGTCCACAATTTCGAAATAAAACAACCCAAGATCAGTTTCATTATTGATGTAAAAATCCAATGTATCCATTTGCCCTGTGAGTGAAGCACCATCATCCATCCACAACTCAACCCATTCGACCGGTGTGGCAGAAACTGTATTGGTAGGCTGGGATTCAGTACCATCCGGGTAAATAGCTGTAACATTATAAAAATAAGTAGTACTGTTAACTACATTTTCATCTAGGTAAATTGTTGTATTACCATCTACTTCCGCAATTTCTTCAAAATCGCTATTTTCATTATAAGATCTATACACTTTATATGCATCAATTTCTACGGGACGAGTCTCAGGTGTGATAGGATTATCAATATCCACCCTTACTTCATAAGGAATTCCACCGCCAAAACTTTGAATCACATCCTCCTTATCAGCAGTTACAACCCAGGCGCCTGTTTCAGTCAAATTAAAATGAACTGTTTGTTCAACTGCCATTGCACTAAAATTAATCGTGATATCATCCACAGCCCAACCGGATGCCCAAACCCCGTTATCATTGGAATGGAATGCAATATAAAGATTTGGTGCACCACCGTATTCAGATAAATCTATAGATTCCATAACCCATTCTGATGCAGGATTCAATGAAGTAACTTCAGTGAAATTAGATCCATCCGTACTCACTTCAATATGCGCTGTTTGACTATAGGCACCATCATAATAAGATGCAAAGTTCAAAATGATACTTTCTGCTCCACTAACATTTATTGGCGGTGTAATCAAATAATCGACGGAACCATCATCATCAGCCATATCATCATTAGAGCACATATACCATGTGTGAGATGGGATGGCCCAGAATGCACTTGAACCATCCTGCGTAATGAACCAGCCCTGGGCAGAGTTGGTGGTCATCGTCCAACCTTCAGGAATTTCACCTTCTTCAAAATCTTCTTCAAAATCCTCCGGGATTGGCCCATACGGAGGATCCCATGATAAGAGGACTTGTGCGTCCATTCCATCTTGTGCTTCTAAATTATGTGGCTCTTCAATATAGCCAGGAGTAACTGTTACTGTTCCGGAATCTGCACCAGCGACCCAATAGGTTCCACCAATTTCATCCGTGACAATCGCATTATCAAAATTCACACCAACATTTGAATTATAAGCATTCGTATGAATAGTCATGGTCATATTTAAAATTGCACCTTCACCTGGAGCAATATTCCCATTGTTGCCGTCATACATGATAACACGAGTCATCCCATTTTCTAATTGGGTATAATCCACAGAAAATCCGCTTGAACGATCTGTGGTAGTAAAACCAGATACATCAAGATAGTTGGGTGTATCATAAAGATCAAACTGGAGGCCCCCGACAACCCCGGGATTATCTAAATTAATATTAAGAAAAACTTCTTCATCCACATCGCCCGTATCAGATGTTGCACTAATTGTAACAACATTTCCAATAGTAATTGATCCGCCCTCTGCACTGCTTTCTAATACGTTCCCATCCTCATCACTTACAGCCAACGAGAACATTTCCAAATCCAATGACGCAGATAAAATGGCTGATCCATCAAAATGAAGATTTAAAACTACAGCATTACCACCTGCACCAACACCTGTGGCATTATTAGAATAAAAAACTACGCGACCAGATCCGTCTTCAAAAACAGTATAATCTGCACTAAAGTTTTCTTCATCAGATGGCGTTACATCTGAAAGTTGAACTAAGGCAGGCAAAGCAATTACGTCGAATTGGAAACCTCCAACGCCATCATTGGGATTGCTTAGGTTTACCGGAACAATAATATCCGCAGTATATCCATCCACCTCTACATCACTTAGGGATACCGTAACATCTGAAAATGCAAATCCAACCAGAACCATTAAAAGAATTAATGGATTAAAAGTTCTTCGCAATAAGATCATATTGTCCTCCGACAATTTTGATAATTAAATAGGTGAAAAAAATTAATTAGACAAATCTCCTCGAATATTACCGAAGATAGAGCCAAAAGTCTTTCATTAAAATAACGATTTTCTACCGATAATTCACTCATAATTTATTTTTTCAATGCTTGGGTAATATCGGCATATAAATCTTCAACGTGTTCAATACCAACTGATAAACGAATTAGATACTCGGTGAGACCAATTTCATTTTTGAATTCCACTGGCACGGATCCATGAGTCATACCAAATGGGACACATACCAAACTTTCTACACCACCAAGACTTTCTGCTAAGGTGAATAATTGAATTTTTGATAAGAAATTATCACGTGCTTTCACCGATCCCATCTCCAAAGAAATGATGCTACCAAAGATGGGTACACCCTCTGAATTAAGTTGCTGACGCTTTGCCAATTCAAATTGAGGGTGAGATTCAAGACCGGGATACCTGATCGATTTAATGGAAGGATGAGATTCTAATCGATGCGCCAATGTAGTTGCATTATCTGATTGTTTCTGAACACGAAGCCCCATGGTTTTTGTGCTACGGAGCAACATCCAACAGTCAAATGCACTCGGAATTGCTCCTCCAGATTTTTGGATAAAATAAAGTTGGTCTGCCAATTCTTTGTCATTTGTTATTAATATGCCACCTAGCAAATCACTATGTCCACCAATAGATTTTGTAGCACTATGCATGACCAAATCTGCACCAAGCGCTAAAGGATTTTGTCCATAAGGGCTCATAAAAGTGTTATCAACAGCCAACTTAACATCATGTAACTTGCATAATTCTGCAATTGCTTTTATATCACACAATTCCAATAATGGATTAGTTGGTGTTTCCAGAAAGATCCATTTTGTATTGGGTTTGATTACATTTTCAACTTGATCCAGAAACTTCGTATCTACAAACTCAAAATAAAAACCATGTTTAGATAAAATTTCAACCGCCATTCGGTAGGTACCACCATAAGTATTCCTACCAATAATAACATGATCTCCATGAGTCAAGGTTTGGAATAAAGCCGTTGTGGCAGCCATCCCACTGGCAAATGCAATTCCATAATTCCCACTTTCCAACGATGCAATATTTTCTTCATATCGATGTCGGGTTGGATTGGCTGCACGGGAATAATCAAAACCACGGTTTTTTCCCACATCACTTTGTTGATATGTTGATGTTAAGTGAATAGGAGGCGACACAGCTCCAGTTTCCTCATCCGGTTTATTGCCAACATGAATCGATTTTGTTTCGAACCTTAATTTTTCCGACACTATAACACCTGAGTATATCCTCGGTTTAAATAATTCTGAAGCTTTTTATATTTTATCTCAATTTGTTTTCCATCTGGTCCCTGAACCGTAATTTTTTCATTCCGGCCATGTTTTTTTCCGACTTGGATCGGTGTTCGAACCTGTTGGGGTTGGTTTGCTTTTTGCGCTTCTGGTTGCCCCTGAAATCCCATGCCAGTTGTATCTTGATGAGATGTTTGAACATTTCTGACAGAACGTTCCTGAACATCTTGCGTTTGATCCATCCCTTGAAGTTGTGTCCTGAATAATCTTTGAACTGTAACAGAATTCATCGCTGTCATCATTTCCTGAAACATTTTGAATCCTTCTGATTTGTATTCTAAAAGTGGATTCTT
>CAZCHA010000115.1:0-4919 GCA_964498175.1 uncultured bacterium | reverse complement strand
CCTTGAATTACTCAAATCTACACAAAATTCCACAAACAAAAAAACCCACGAATGTGGGACAGTAATAGAGTAAATCTATGTGGAGCTGAGCGGGATCGAACCGCTGACCTCTTGAATGCCATTCAAGCGCTCTCCCAACTGAGCTACAGCCCCATGGTAGCATATATGTAGCAATTATATACCACAATAGCTTGTGAAATTACTTGGCAACTCTATACCAGAACAAGGGTATTTGGTACTTCACCTCTTAGGGGTGTGGGGCTTGATGATTAATCACAATTTTCAAGCAGACAATTTTTTAGTTGTATTAGCGAACCTTTTTTATAGAGTAAATGAGCATATTTATCTCCCTGTTCAGTCCATTCAGTCCACAAACCGTCTTTCAAAGAATTGAGATAGCGCCCTTCTGATTTTTTTCTCCCATTAGGCCACCACCTTATCCAATTACCATGTTTCCCTTCGGTTGTAACGGTTCCGACAAACACCTTTTTTGATTTTATATGTTCCTTTTTAAAATATTTGTAAATATCTCCAATCACAATTTCATTTGTCATTGGTCTTACTAATACTCCATTTTTCTCTACTAAATGATTAATAAAAAATATTCGCTGATTGGAGCTAAATGATAACCCAATAAACAATAGTAATGTGATGCGGTTAATCATATAAATTTTTGTATTTATTCACTAATCACAATCAAATTCGACATTTCTTTCTTCACCATGATATACATAAATAGATTTAATTGATTCGTAATTACTTGCGGTTGAATCTTCACTTATAGCAGTCGCTGTAATATTATACTTACCTTCTACAAACACTGCTAAAGCTTCTGTGTTTCCGACATCTACATACATATCACTATCCCAATCCGTACCTAATCGAGAAATATAAATATACAGGTTATTATCTTCATACAGGTCGTGACAATCTGATGAAATTGTTACAGAAATAATCGGCTTTCTGTAAAACGTAATATCAGCACAACTAAAAATAAAGAATAAACTTGTTAAGAAAAGTAATTTATAAGTTTTCTTCATAATCAATCTACTTTCTGAAATAAAAAGCTATAAACCAAATTTATAAAACATTTTATTTTACTATCCTATTATTTTTCACTTTATTATTTTTAAAAAACCACGAAAATGAAACCATTAATGCAAAAATTTGTATTCAGATTGTGTTCTTTTTTCAATGATTAGAAAAATAGCAAAAAATATTACAATCGAACCTAAAATGAAATTATAGGATATATTTTCATAAAAAATCAATGCACCCGCTAAAGCAGAAAAAGGTACTTGTATATAACTAGTGGGTGCCGCTTTACTAGCGGGTAGCAACTTGTATCCAAATGTTAAAAAGGTTTGTCCTATTTGTGCACAAATGCCCATTAGTAATAAAGCTATCCAATTATTGAAACTTGGAAATATCCATGTGGAATATGCAAATGGCAAACTCAATGGAATAGTAAATAAGGGAAAATAAAACATGATTACATAAGGTGACTCATTCATATTTGATGCTAATCTGACAAGCACATAAGCAAGACCAGTTAAGAATGCACCAGAGATTGCAATAAGCACACTTAATGTATTAAAAGAAGAATCTGGATTTATAAATGGTAAACCTAAAATTATATATACACCTCCAAAACCCAAAACAATAGCAAAAATAAGTTTTCTACCTATATGCTCCGAGATTAAGAATGATGCTAGTAAAGTAGTAAATATAGGGAAAAGATATTGAATTACAGTTGCTTCTGAAAGAGAGAACCGCTGTATGGCTTCGAACACACAGAAGAGTGCCACAGTACCAATTATTCCTCTAAGAATTAGTATTTTATAATTTTTCCCCCATAACCAAACTTTTTTTCTTCGAATTATTGCATAGGTGAAACAAAGTGTAATTATACCCCTAATTAATACAATTTGGATTGTTGCTAACTGCTGCCCCGCAATTTTTACAAAGATTGTCATCAAGCAAAAAAAGAAGGCACTTATTGTGATATAGATATAGCCCATTAATAATAAAAGGAAATTATTTTCTTCAAAATGATATATCTATACCATATCCCCGACCATCAAATTCATCATCAAAAGTCTTTGTCAACAAAATATCAACGCCACCAAGTGAATCCATATAATGATTTACGTGGTCAAATATCAGTTTATAATTTTGCTTTAAAAAAATCTATCATTTTTTTATAAAGATGTTCCCGTGAACCATTTCCATAAATCCCGTGGCTTCGATTCGGATATTGAAACCATTCTACATCCTTCCCTGCCTTTAGCGCCGCCTGAACAAAATGAGTGGTGTTTTGTGAATGTACATTATCATCTCCTGTACCGTGCATCAACAATATACTCCCCTGCATGCGGTTCATCCACGTTATCACATTCGTTGAATCGTAGCCTGCCTTATTCTCTTGTGGGAGCCCCATGGAGCGTTCGGTATAGGCTGTGTCATAAAGATGATAGTCTGTTACGGGTGCAACAGAAACACCTGCCTTGAAATGTTGACCGTTTTTAGTTAACATGAGACAAGTGAAATAACCGCCGCCGCTCCAACCCCAGGCGCCTATTCGCTCCGGATCTGCATAGCCTTCATCCACAAGATAATTCAACCCAGCCAAATGATCTTTTGCTAAATAATGAGCCATATCACCATAACTCAAGTTCTTGAATGCTTCTCCCCGGCCGCTCATTCCACGGGAATCCATGGAAAAAACAATATAACCTAGTTGGGCTAGATACTGGTTCCAAGTCCGTCCCCAGCGATTCCAAACGATTTGCGTGCCCGGCATCCCATATCCATACATTATAACAGGATATTTTTTTGTTTTTGAATAATCTGGCGGGAGTGTAATAATCCCATCAAGAATTTCTGTATTATCTTTTGTTGGGAAATGAACTATCTTGGGAGTGGACCATTCATATTCTTCAAATTGCAGAACATCTGTCTCACCCAGCACTTTAATAATTTCTCCGGATTCCAGATCACGATAGAGGATCTTTTTGGGTACAGTCAAACTTGAAAAAGTATCCGTAAAATATTTTTTTGAACCAGAAATTGAGATGGTGTGAGATCCTTCTTCAGGTGTTAAGAGTGTCATTTCTGTACCATCAAATCGAATAGAGTAAAATCTGTTCTCAAATACTGATTCTTTATTGGCTGTAAAATAAATTTTCTGTGCATCTTCATCAATGTAATTGATGGCTGATACCTCCCACTCACCTTTGGTAATAGGCCAGAAGTTGGAACCTGAATGTTTTGCAATCCAAATATGCTTATATCCTGAATTTTCTGATATCCAGAGAATTTTACCATCTTTCATAAATTTTATCTGTTCATGATTTTCTAGCCAGCCTTCCGGGTCAGATTCTGATAATATTTTGATAGATCTCCCTGTTTGGCGATCGGCGACAAAAAGATCCCAGTTCTTCTGTTTCCGATCCATTTTTAAAAAGGCAACTTTTTCATTATTAACCCATTCCATCCAAGGTAAATAATCATTGTCTACTCGAGCGTATTGAATCCATTTTCGCCCACCACCTTTAATTCTGAGAATCCCAATTCTTAAGGTTGGATTTGTTTCACCTGCTTTCGGATATCTTATTTTTTTTATTTTTGGATATAACCCCATTTCATCAAAGAGAGTAAACTCAGGAACCGCGGCTTCATCTTCTTCCCAAAAAGCAATGGATTCACTATCCGGTGACCAGCGATAACCATCATACCCAGTTAATTCTTCTTCGTAAAGCCAGCCGAAATGACCATTAAGTACTGTTTTAGATCCCGATGACGTAAGCCTTCTTTCACGCTTCCTTTTAAATTCATAAATGTAAAGGTTATTATCTTCCCGTACATATGCAACCAATTTGCCATCAGGGGAAATTTTTACATTTCGTAGATTTCTGTTATTCTCACTAACCGGGGTCAGAGATCCCAAACTCAGATTATAAATAAAATAAGTACCACTATTTGAATGGCGCCATATCTTTCTTGAATCAGTTTTTACTAATAGTTTATCTCCAGATTTCGCAAATGATAAACTGCTTATATAAAGATCATCGCCATTCAAAGTAAAAGCCGTACTATCTAAAAATAGTGTTGTATCCATACTAGGCAAGGATACTTTATACCATGTTTTCCAATGATCACCTTTACCACGATACACATAGGCATCTTCATTGGGAACAGAAATTGTCCATCCCAGCGACGCGACCTTAAAAGGCGAATTTAATACTGCTTCTTCATAACTCAACCATACACCTAAAACAGGCTTAATCATCACAAATAAAAGACTGATCTTAATTAATTTCACTATTAAAGTTCTCCTTTAACTATCTCAAGGAATTCAACCATCATTTCGAAGGTTAGCCTATTTGTATTCACATTTCTTGGGCTAGGATGAAAAGCACCATACAGGATGAGCCCATTTGGTAATACATATCGTACACCATGCCCAAATTTAAAATCCTTCATTTTTAAGGGAAATGTTTTACGAACAAATTTTACACAGGAATCAAATCCAATCTTTCCCAATCCTAGAACAATTTTTAGGTCCGGTAATAATTCAAATTCCCGAGCCAAATAAGGTTCACAATTTTCTTTTTCTTCAGCAGTGGGTTTATCACCAGGAGGAACACATTTCACAGCCGCTGTAATATATCCATTCAATTCCAATCCATCATCTCGATAGTCTGAATTCGGTTGATTTGCTAAACCTGCATGATGCAGGCATTTAAATAGGAAATCTGCAGATTTATCACCCGTAAAAACACGCCCCGTTCTATTGCCGCCATGAGCAGCCGGCGCTAGTCCCAAAATCATAAGTTTCGCATGGGACTTTCCATACCCAGGAACTGCCTTCCCCCAATAGTCCCAATCCATATAAGATTTTCGTTTTTCTTTAGCAA
>CAZCHA010000114.1:0-4923 GCA_964498175.1 uncultured bacterium | reverse complement strand
CAAAGACAAAAGGGAACTTATCTGAATATGAGGAACAAATGTTAATCAATACAGTTAGTGAACTCAAAATGAATTTCATAGAGGAAAAGAAAAAAAACAAAACAACCAATCAAAGAAAAAAAATGATTCTGAAGAAAACAAATCCAAAAAAAAAGAGTAACTTGTGATCCATACTAATTATAATCGTCTAAACCAAATCCTGGCAGGGATTATATTCCTAATATCTTTTATTGTTTATTTTGATACCATGGCACCTACGGTATCGTATTGGGATTGTGGAGAGTTCATTGCTGTATCTCATACACTTGGTGTACCTCACCCCCCGGGGAGTCCGTTTTTCCTATTACTTGGTCGGGTCGCTTCCATGGTTCCAATCAGTGATGATATAGCTTTTCGTGTCAATATTTTATCTCCAATATCCAGTGCTTTGGCAGTAATGTTTCTGTATTTAATCATTGTACAGATTGTGCTTCATTGGCGCGGAAAATTGGAATCAGTTCATGATGCACTCGTGGCATTTGGCGGGGCAATCGTGGGCTCATTGGTTTTTGCATTTACAGATAGCCATTGGTTTAATGCGGTAGAAGCGGAAGTCTATGCTTTTAGTACATTTTTCACCGCTATTGTAGTTTGGCTTATTTTGCATTGGAGTGAGAAGGCGGATGAGAGGGGACATGAGAGGTACATTTTAATTATCGCCTACATGATTGGTCTCGCTACAGGCTTGCACTTGTTAAATCTATTAACGCTTCCATTTGTTGCTCTTATTATTTATTTCAGAAAATATAAATTTGAATGGCAATCATTTGGAATAACGGTTGTTACTACTGGTGTCATCTTTTTCATTATTCATAATGTGATCATTAAAGGCCTTCCTAAGATTGCAGCATCCATCGGCATTAACGCAACCGCGGGAGTTATTTTAGTTGTTTTTGGCGGTATGATATGGGCCATTGCAAACCAACAGAAACTGGCTTCCATTGCTCTTACTTCCATGGTTTTGGTATTGATCGGATATTCCACATATGCACTCATCTTCATCCGTTCGAACCAAAATCCTAATATCGATGAGAATGATCCGGAAACAGTTGAAGCATTTATTTCATATCTCGAACGTGAGCAGTATGGGGATGTGGGGATGTTTCCTCGTCGATTTAAAGGGATTCCACCGATACATGAAGCTGTAGGATATCCTGATCCCGAAACTAGAAAATTTTCCAGTGCACAAGAAAGCAAGTACAAAAAATATCAGATTGGAAAACAATGGGATTTTTTCTGGGATTATCAGATAAGAAAAATGTATAACAGATATTTTCTCTGGCAATTTGCGGGTCGCGGTCCTTCTACGGATCCTTATGTAACAGCCATGGGCGCAAATTCCAGGGAAGATGGAATCGATTGGACACAATTTGGTCTTCCATTAGCATTTATCCTGGGAATTCTCGGAATGTTTTACCATGCCTACCGTGATGAAAGAATGGCCTTTACTGTTATGTCTCTCTTTATAATGACCGGTTACGCGATCATTTTATATTTGAATCAAGATGATCCGCAGCCTCGGGAACGGGATTATTCCTACGTAGGCAGCTTCTTTGCCTATGCTATCTGGGTTGGGATTGGTACATCTGCTATCAGTGAAAAGATCATTGAATATATTCAAAATAAAGAATTGAGTAAGCGATTGGTTGTGTTTGCCTTGGCACTGCAAATTCTCTTCGTTCCAACTGTTATGGCAAATGCGAATTACCATTCTCATGATCGTTCAGGGAATTATGTTGCCTGGGATTATAGTTATAACATTTTACAATCATGCAAACCCAATGGCGTGATTTTTACCAATGGTGATAATGATACATTTCCTCTTTGGTATTTGCAGGAAGTTGAAAAAGTGCGGACAGATGTGGCTGTAGTTAATTTGAGTTTGTTGAATACACCCTGGTATATAAAACAACAGAGGGATGCAAGACCTGACAAAGAAACCCGAATTATTAATTTAACCGATCGCCAGATTGATAAACTTACTTCAAGTTTAACACGTTGGGAAAAGCAGAAAGTGAAAATCCCGGTTTATAATGATCCTGAAAATGAAGATGGATTTATTGAATGGGAAATGAAACCGACTTACGGCGGTCAAGCTCTTCGGGTACAGGATATGATGATTATGCGAATCATTAGCGATGCTGGTTGGCGTATTCCTATTTATTTTGCCGTAACGGTATCAAAACAAAATCGAATCGGCCTTGACCAATATCTGGATATGCAAGGGCTCACGTTTAAATTAAAAAGTCATAAAACTGATCCCGTAGATGCAGAAAGGCTTTATGATAATTTAATGACGGATGTAGGATCGGAAGTGTGGTCCACAGAATTTGTCCATGCAGATTTTAATAATCCTGCAGATATGGATTACTTGAATTGGTCTCGAGATTACCAGCCTGGCTATATGTTCCGGAATCTTGGGAATGATAAAATCTTTTTCAATAAACAAACGAAACGTCTGCTTCAGAATTACAGAAGCGCTTACATGCAACTGGCTGTGACTTACTATATGGATTACCAGCGTGAGATTCGGAAAAGAAAAAACACGGATGAAGAAAAACTGGCTGATCTTCGTAAGAGCATTATTACCACGTTAAATAAAATGAACCAAAATATCCCTAGTGAAACGATTCCGATCCAATCTGAAGAACTCCATCATCAAGTCGCCATGATGTATGGTGATTTAGGTGAAAAAGAGCAGATGAAGAAGATTTTGGAAGACCTGATTAAAAGTAAAACTGGCAATCCTAGCAAACGTGTAGAATATGCAAATAGCTATTATAAAGAATTAGAAGATCCTGAAACGGCACTGAGTATTCTAGAGGATATGAGATCACAATTTGTCCAAATGGAAGGGATGGTCAAGGTACGCGGTTTTGGTAAAAAATCTATAACAAAGGCATCCTGGAATCGTTGGCAGAAGGCCTTTCCCGAAGTGGTATCATCATTAGTGTATATCTATCGAAAAAATGATCAGTTAATGGATGCAGAATTGGTTCTCGCTGATTGGGTGGATCGAAACCCCAGTGACAAAAATGCTCAAAAAATTCTGGAAGAAATTCGCTCTGGCGGATAATCTCTTTGGGTCTTTATGACCGATTCCCAACCTATTGTTTCAATCATAATTCCCCATTGGAATGGCATCGATGTTCTATCAGAATGCATTGAATCATTAAAAAAAACTACTTTTCAGTCTTTTGAAATAATTGTATCTGATAATGCTTCAAGTGATGGGAGTCAGGCATGGATTAAAAAAAATCATCCTGAGATTATACTTTTGGAAAATGAAAAAAATTATGGTTATGCCGGTGGTTGCAATTATGGATCAGATATATCAAAAGGAGAATTCCTTTTATTTTTAAATAATGATACGATCCAAAATCCTGATTGGCTTCAACCTTTAGTGGATCGAATGAAAAGTGATGAGTCCATAGCTGCACTTCAACCTAAGATCCTAAATTATTATAGTCGTAATATATTTGATTATGCTGGTGGTTCCGGGGGACACTTAGATTTGTTCTGTTTTCCCTTTGCCAGAGGGAGAGTATTTCTTGAACAGGAAAAAGACAGCGGACAATATGATGATGCCCAAAAATGTTTCTGGGCATCGGGAACAGCCATGTTAGTCAGGAAAAAGACTTTCTTCGCTGCGGGCAAATTTGACGAAACATTTTTTGCACACATGGAAGAGATAGATCTTTGTTGGCGTTTTCAAGCCATGGGTTTCCAAGTTTGGTCGGAGCCTAAATCAGTTATTTACCATAAAAATGCTGTGTCTCTACCCATGCATACCCATCGGAAATATTATCTAAACCACCGGAATTCATTACTCATGCTTTTTGGGAATTATTCAATATCCGTAGCATTTTATGTGGGGTTTATTCGAACGATGTTGGAGTTTGTTGCTTTGGGTTATGCTTTTGTAAAAATGGATTGGAACCATTTTACAGGTATTTTGAGATCTTTAGGCTGGATTTTAATTCATCCAATTACAATCTTGAAAAAACGATCAAGATTCAGTCAAATAAGAAAACTGGAAGATAATGAAATTATGAAAGGAATGACTAAAACTGCTGTTGTTCTGGCACATTATCTCGGTGGGAAAAAAACTTATTTAGAAATGGTATCTAAAGCATCCTGATACAAATCTCGTCGATCCGGATCTAACTCTTTCATATCTTTTAACAATTCTTTTCGACCTAGCATGGTCAGTATTTTCGTGATTCGTTCAGAATGAGCTTTAAGAAAAAATTGTGTGTGATTGTCCCTACCTAAATCCCGGAATGATTGTTCGATCCCATCCAGCATATTATTAATCTCATTTAGACTCCCTTCAATGTCCCCATCCTTAAATAGATCCATGGCAATGTACCACGCCAGTCGTGCTTTTCTTAAACCGATATTGCGATGCAAGTTATCTACTAGGTTTATTCGGGAACTCCACCCTTTTTTATATTCTGAGCCCGAACCGCGGATGGCAATATCCCGAGCGGTTTCATAGGTTGCATTGCCTCCATTGAATTCGTAGGTATCAATTTCTCCGGCTAAAATCAGGTTTGTAAAAAAAGCCATAAATCCGGAAAGGGGTTCGAATAAGACAGGATCATAATAGAGGCTGGTGCCTGAATTATAAATAAACTGCACACTTTTATCAAAATATCTGAGATCGCGCCCATTGGAAAAAAGAGCCTGACAATTGAATATTTTTTCATTCCCTTTAGCAGTGATACCTTCGAACACGATTTGGATGTGAAGAGGAATAGTTAAATCACTATAGGATTCATCCCAAGTTGTGGTTGTAATAAACCGGACAATATCATTACTCAGATTCAGAATTTCCTGTTTTTCATCACTCCGGAGCAATCGATCATCGAAATTCACTTC
>CAZCHA010000113.1:0-4946 GCA_964498175.1 uncultured bacterium | reverse complement strand
AAATCAAAACGAGTTTCCGTGCTACGACCCAAAAGTGTATAAGGTATAATCTCTAGCTGCTTTGGGTTGGGAATATTTTTCAGGCCCAAAAGCACTCCCAGTGGAAACACGCTTCCCCGTACTGCTTTAGCGCGCCCTGGCCACATGAGAGATTCCTGAACTCGGTGAATTCCCCTCAAGAATTCAACACCCCAGACCAGATCTGATATATTATCAAATTGAAACATGGCAAAGGGCAGATCAAATTCTGCTGTCCATCCATCATCATCAAACGCAACAGCCACATCCCAGACAGCATCCCAACTGGGATCATACTCTTCATGACCGGAAATTGAAACATCAATCTTGACTCCAGATGCGTTTACTGCAAAAAAATAGCCATTGTAATCATCATTTCTTGAATCAATAGAGAAACCAACCCAGTCAGAATTGGAATTAAATCCTTCCATCCAATTATCTCGACGGACCAGGGCACGTTTGATCCTGTCTGGCTGCGAGTCAAAGGATCGGAATGAAATGTAAAGTGATTCATCATCATAAAGGATCCGAGCTATAGTCAATTCTGCTGGAGGAGCCAGTTCCAATGGATCGATCTGGAAAAATTCATCTACCGGTAGTGCTGATTGCCAAACAAGGTCATCCAGGAGGCCATCTATGACAGGTGCTTCTGAACACCTAACTGCCGTAGCCGTTTTGAATCTCAAGGAGTCGGGATTAAAGTTCGTTAAATAATTTGATTGTCCAAAACTTAAGGCAAAGATAATTATCTTAAATATTAGGAACTTAAAAATAAACCACTTTGGTGTCATCCGTTTATGAATATTCATTTGTGTCCTGTGGTTGAAGGAGTCTTAAATATATTTGTTTAAAGACAAAAATTAATTTGCCTTTATTTCAAAATCGATGGTGAATTCATCATATATCATTTTATCACCCAAATCCGTAAAGAATTTTCCAGATCTGAAATTCACATCAAACAATGTACGATCGATTTTAATCTGCCCTGTGGCCTGAGGTCCTGAATCAGAAAATTTTATAATAGCTGGGAATTCAACGGAATGGGTGATGCCTCGAATGGTTAAATCACCCAAAACCTTAAATGCGCCCTGATTAAAAGAGACTTTGGTGAGAGTCAGTTGAGAAGTAGGAAATTTTTCTACATAGAAAAAATCATTAGATTTCAGGTGATTTTCTAATTTTGTCCTCCAAGGACTTTCATCCATATCCCTAACTACAATAGAATTCATATCAACTTGAAAGTTTCCTGAAATAATATTTTTTCCATCAATTACAATATCTCCTTCCTTCATTGAAATATATCCCCAATGGGTTTTGGTGACTCTATTTGCTGTCCACTTGAGTGTTGCATTATCTAAATCAACACTATAAGCTTTTTCGTTACCGGAAAAAAGAAACGAAAAAGAAAATAGTATTATTAAAGCATTACGCATTTTTTCTCCTTTTTAATGAATATGGCCCATCCAGTTGTAACTTAAATATATAAACCCAACCATCATGATTAAACAACCACTTACCAGTTCCGGGTTAATATTAAATCTGAAATTACTCATTTTTTCAATAAACATATTTTTAGTGTAATTAAAAGTTATCACAACTATAAACAGGACTAAAGCAATCCCCAAAACATAAATGAAAATGAATTGAATAATTTCGCTAATGGTTGGAGTCATTCCTGTCATCATTACTACTGCAAATGATGATGCGCAGGGAAGCATACCAGTCAGGATTCCTACTGTGATTGGGTTTTCAACTTTTGTATCATGAAATTTATTATGTATATGGTCACACTCATCAGTATGTATATGTCTTGATTTATACAATGCTCGACCTAAGATATAGAATCCAAATAACAGGATAATTAGGGGGCCAATCCAATGAGAAATATCATGAATAAATGCATCAGCAAGTTCAGCCAAGACCAAATTGAATACAACTGCAATTCCTGTTAATACTAAAAAATGGGAAACGAGTAAACTGCCTGTAAGGAGAAGTATTTTATTAAAATCAAGCTTTCCACCAATTGTATATGCCAATAAAAAAGTTTTACCATGTCCCGGCTCGAGTGCGTGAAGGCATCCAAGTAAGAAAATTGATGTTATGGTGAGTGAATCAGTCATAATATTCCAAAAAAATAGCCCCTGAATTTGGAGCTATTTTTTAATGGATTACTAATGTGTTTTAATTTGCCATCACCATATCTAAAATGATGAAAACATCATAAATATTTACATTTCCATCAAGATTCATATCAGCATTTTGAGATTGCTCAATAGAAAATTCAATATGACCAATCACATAATTAACGGTCAGGATAACATCAAAAATACTTATCGATCCATCTAAATTGGCATCCCCAAAATCAATATTGAGAGGCGGGATAGAACCAGTTGGAAAAACAATTCTATCTAGCCACGCACAATCCTGGCCTGAACTCTGCGCGCCATCCTTTTGATAAACCCACCTTAATGAATGCTCTCCTACTGGAATATCTACTGTGTATTCTGTCCAGTCTAATTCACCACCAATATTTAACTCAGCTGCTTCATCATCGATATAAAATTCAAGGTAATCATATATATTACCCGTGCCACCTTGCTCAGAAGATGTTTTTGCCCAAAACGATGTCTGCCCTTCGTAAAGGATATTCAATTCAATGGATAATTCAGATGTCTGATTATGACTTATATTACCGGATTTTGCTGAATAATTACCGGAGTAAGAATCACTGTCAATGGTCCATTCAGCATCGCCCCCTTGAATCCAATCAAAAGATGTAAATGATCCTGATTCAAAATCTTCTATGAGGAGACCAAGTGTTATGGGAAGAGGAAATACAGTTTCATAATTTGTTCCACCTGACCCAATAATTATTCCTACTAAGGCTGTGTGACCAACAGGCGCCTCATCTGCTGCTGAAACTTCAATAGTAATAGCAACCTGGCTATCAATTTCCCACCAGTATGCATTATTACTTTCCACTGCACCCAAAATTATGTTTGGATCACTGGTAGTTGCTTCAAAAGTTGGATAACTTACTGGCGAATGACCTACATTGGTAAGTACGAGTTGCATTGTGGTGTTTTCACCCGGGTCTAAAGTTCCATTACCTAAGTCAAGAAAATCTACAGATATCAAATTATAATCTGGCGCTTCAACAGGAATATTTGCTTCGTACTCCCACGTTTCTATGTTATCAGTTGCCTGTATAACGAATGGAATTAGTCCACCATCATCTACATTCCAACTAACTTGGAATTCAAATGGGCCAATCGTTACTTCTGTACCGGCTTCGACGGAACCGTTTTGAATTATATATGAATTCAATGTAACCATCCCAGCTTCGTGAATGAGGGTAAATGTCAATTCTTCTGAAGGATCCTGTCCAACATTTTCGAATGTTGTATATAGAGTTCCTATCTCCCCATAGTCTAGAATTTGATCTGTACCGCCAGTTACTGCTATATCACCCATGAGCATATAGGCGCCATCTGGAGCAATCACATTCACTGTAGTTTCGTAGGGAATTTTATTGAATGCACTTACAACCAAATTTACCGGCCCCGGAATTTCCAAGGGTGTTTCAAATTCGAGGGTGGTGCCGCCAGTGGCATCTGTATAGGATGATGCCAGTAATTCACCATCCCTAGAAACTGCCACGAGTGCTGCCGCCATTCCAGTTTCAATACTGAATTCTTCTGCACCGATAATCATTACATCATTATGGGAAACGGTTATATCTGTTGGTGTATCTGTACGAACCACAACAGAGGGATCACCAAAAATTGTCCAATATAAAATTTCCTCTTCACCGGCTGTCCCATAATTATCAGCCATGTGCATCACTCCATTCATGGATAATCCGCCGTAGGTGCGCTTAATATTGTTTTCATATGATTCCACCAGGATATCATTCATTTCATCCTGGCCATCCATGGGCGGACTCCAACTTTGATTCACGGTGGACATTAGGACAGCAATCGCTCCAGTAGGATCACCATTATCCCCTGTGGCACGAAGCCATGTTTCAGCAAAACAAGTCCCAATATGGAACTCTCCATTCACACAGGCTACTGACCAAATAAACGGGTACATTCCCATATTTACCAAACCATTTACGTCTGTCTGGTTCATGGGACAACCATTCCCCCACGACCCATTGGAACCATGACCGGTATAATTGACAATGGAACGACCCTCGTTTAAAGCCACTTCACCATCCTCGACAGTTCCCGTCGGGTCATATATCTGATCCACCTCAATATAGGTGAAACCTAAAAGGTCATCGCGGATATTGTCCAAGTGTTCATAATCTAATTCCCCATCATCGCCTGGACCTTCATTTGAAGCAAACCCTGAACCTTTTTTATACCAGTCAGCAGTGGGGTCGGGGTTCATTTCATATTCTATAGTACGATTTATCATTGTTTCCACCTGGGACGTATTTTCAGCAGAAAAACGCCCAATTATGATTTCAGGATAATAATCACTTCCTGCCACAAAACCATAAGATGGATCTGCGGGACTATTTGACCCTGCGCCATCAGAATAACGAGGGGACGGAATTTGATCAATATCACCTACAAGGAGAACAAAAGAAATTCCATCATCATAGTATTTTGTTTCTACAAACACTTCAATTTCATCAGTATCCCCAATGTCAGCCACATCTACCATTTCTGCAGAAATACCTTTATAATTTTTCCATTCTATAAATGGTTGCATGGTCTCCATAAATTCACCATAACAGACCACCAGCATAGGGCCTTCCTCGCCCAATGATTCATATCTGCTGTTTGTTGAATAATTAAGAAAATGTTCAGCGTATATATTTTCAAATTCCCGTGATCCACCTTTATCTGGACGGCGGGTTAAAGGATTGATTTGACTCATGCCATTTTGCTGAATATTTACTTTAATATGGGTAT